>NZ_JACSLR010000015.1:0-80087 GCF_018618255.1 Exiguobacterium sp. s56
AAAAGATGACTCCCGTACAGTACAGGAATCATCTCCTTGAAGCAGCATAAGTTTTTTTATTAATGTCCTTTACATGGGGTACAGATTAGGACGCGGTCTTCCCTTTTTTTAATGTCGGGGCGAGGGTTGAAGCTGACCGTCCTGAAGCAATAGGACCCGGTCGCAGACGTCTAGCATGCGTTCATCGTGAGTGATGACAAGGACTCGACGTCCGTGATTACGCGCCTCAGCGACGAGCAACTCCATGACCCGGCGCCCGTTCTCGAAATCGAGGCTCGCCATCGGTTCATCGGCCAACAAGAGTCGAGGCCGATTGATGAGGGCTCGGGCAACGGCGACGCGCTGCCGTTCGCCGCCCGACAAGTGCTTCGGCAGTTGATTGAGGCGATGACTCAGACCGAGGACGTCGAGCAGGTGGAGCGGGTCTTGTTTAGATTCGCTTTCGGCCTGGACGAGCTCGAGTTGTTCTCGAACCGTCAAATATGGAACGAGGTGGGCTTGCTGAAATACGAAGCCGATTTCATTCAAGCGAAGCAAGCGTCGTTCTTCTTCACTCGCAGCGAGCAACTCCCGTCCCTCGAGCTCGATGAGCCCAACGTCAGGTCGTTTCAATAAACCAAGAATTTGGAGCAGCGTGCTCTTCCCGCTACCGCTCGGTCCGATGATGCCGATACATTCCCCGGGCTCGACCTGTAAATCGATGCCACGCAAAATGGGTTGTCCGTCATACGTATGGCAAATATTCGTCAATTTCATTGTCCAATTCCTCCTAGCGCGTCGGCGGCGTCAAGCCGGCGCAATTTCCAAAGCGGCAACAATGTCCCGATGAGTGAGAGGGCGGCCATGACCGCACCATATGCGAGCACGTTGCCCAAGTCGAACCGGAACGGGATGGCGTCTGGGACGAACGTGCCGGTGAACCCTGTCAGCACCGTGGCTAGCAGGCTCGCCGTGAGCACCGTGGCCATGACCTGGATGACGAGAGCCGTGCCGATCACACGGGGACGAATCCCGATTGCTTTCAAAATCCCGAGCTCCGGGAGCTTTTGGAGTGTCAACATATAAAAGAAAGCGGTCAAGATGAATGCGCCGATGAACAGCAAGAAGCCGCGCATCATCGTGAATGTGCCTTGTTCTGCCGTATACCCAGGGACGGCCTTAACGACGTCTTGTTTCGTCATCGTAGCGAGTGAGGTGTCAGCCTTCCCGAGCCAGGCCGAGACGTAGGCGGGCTGACCGCTAGCCGTCTGGAACGCTTCCCACGTATCCTGTGTTGCCCAGATGACCGGGGCGTGGCTATAGCGACCGTCCGTCGTCCCGACGATGGTGAATGCATACCCGGACGCAAAATCGCGAACCGTGTCTCCGATTTCGACGTCACCGAGAAAACTTGGGTCGACGAGCACGTCCCCGACAGCGAGGTCAAGCTCGGGCCCGATTGTGGAATCTTTCGGCAGTGTGAATAATGTGGCATCCTGTTTTTTCGTCCCATGGACGAGCGTCATCGATTTGACGCCGAGCGGGGTGAGCGCATCGGGTGTCGGCAGTTCGATGAATGAGCGGGTCAATTGCCCGTCGGCATCATCGGCCAGTTGAAACGACTCGACATCGAGTTCACGCAAGGTGGCCCCGTTATCATAAGCCAGACCGTCCGCGAGTCCGGTGATCAATGTCGACAACAAGACGATAAGTAGCGTGATTACGAAAATGAGCGAAAATTTTCGTTTTTGCCGCCACATCTCTTTTAATCCTAAGTTCATAAAAAAAGCCTCCTTCATAGCGATGAAGGAAGCATAACCGACCAAGATGAACGGAATATGAACATGACTACAACGTGACGTAAAAGACGGTACCCGCCCCGAGCTGAGATTCGACCGTCAACGTGCCGCCGTGAAGGTGGACGATATCTCGGGCGATGGCGAGGCCGAGCCCGGTGCCTCGTCCGGATCGTGAGGCGTCGCCTTTATAGAAACGCTCGAACAGCCGTGCCTTCGTCGCTTCATCCATGCCGACACCAACGTCTTGAATCAAGACGGTCGGGCGTTCGCCTTGATACGCCTTGATGGTGATGAGGCCACCGTCTGCAGAAGCGTGAATCGCGTTCGTCAGCAAGTTGGACCACACTTGTGCCAGCAATAGCGGGTCACCGGTCACGAAGAGCGTCGAATCGAGTTCTGTGGCAACGGCGATCCCTTTCTCGTCGAGTTGGAACGTGTGCCGCCGGATAACATCCTCGATGGACGCACGCACATCGACCGGTGTCGTTAACGACACGTTGGCCTCGTCGAGCCGGGCGAGGAGCAGTAACTGTCTCGTCAGATCGGACAGGCGCGAAGCCTCGTCTCGAATGATGGCGGCATGCGCTTTCGCGTCACCGTCGGTCGTCGCGACGAGTTCCGAGGCGTAGCCTTTGATGGAAGTGAGCGGGGTCTGGAACTCATGGGAGACGCTCGAGACAAACCGTCTGCGCTCGCCTTCCGATTTTTCAAGCGAGTCGACCATATCGTTGAAGCGACGGGAGAGCGTGCCAATCTCATCGTTGCGCTCGAGCGGGAGGTCGCTCGGCCGACCCCCGGATGCGACCGAATCGGTCGCAGCGGTCAACGTCCGCAACGGGCGGACGAGTTGACTCGTCGACAAGGCAATCAAGATGAAGGCGAGCCCGGTCAACAAGGCGAAGAACAACCCGACGAATAAATGCAGCTCGCGGATTTGGGCACTCAGATCGGGACGGATGAAGACGGCATCCTCACCATCGATGCTAAACCCATACGTATTGACGACCTCGTTGTCGAACAGTCCGAGCAAAAACAAGTGGAACGGATAGGTGTGCATCCCGTCGTAGGTTTCACCGGACCGGACGGAGGCGATGACGTCGGTGTCGAGCCGCTCATCCCGGAACGCTCCGCCATAGCGTTCAATCGTATCGTCCGGTCGTACGACGAACAACTGATAGCCGGTCTGAGCGAGCAGTGTATAAAATGTGGACGTCTCACCATCGGTATGGGCCTCGAAGTACACTTTCGCGGCCTCAGCCGTCTGTTCGGTCTTGTCGCTATAGGACGGTTGCCACCACACGTAGTAGGCGACGTTGCTGACGAGCAGGGCGATAGCACCCGACAACAATAAAATCATAAACACGGTCAAGACGATTCGCGTGTATAACGTCTTCATGGCGTCACCTCGAGCGTATACCCGACGCCTCGCACCGTCCGAATCATGTTGCCTTCGTCACGGAGGCGACCGCGTAATCGCTTGATGTGGACGTCGATCGTCCGGTCGTCGCCTTCGAACTCGAGGCCCCATACTTGCTCAATCAATTCATCACGGGTGAACACACGACTTGGAAACGCAGCCAACTGATAGAGCAGCTCGAACTCTTTTTTCGGCAAGTGGATCGTCTCCTCATGAAGTTCGAGCCGATAATCACGCAAGTCGAGTTTGAGCGGTCCGGCAGTGACGACCGTGGCCGCATTCTTGGCGTAACGTTTCGCGACGGCTTGGAGCCGGAAGAGCAGTTCTTCTGGAATGAACGGTTTCGTCATGTAATCGTCGGCCCCGTGCTCGAAACCGCTCCGTTTCTCCTCCCATTCCCCGAGGGCGGTCAATAGGATGACCGGAATATCCGTCAATCGTTTCAGCCGGGAACAGAGCGTTCGCCCGTCTTGGCCCGGCAACAGGATGTCAATCACGGCAGCATCTGCAGGTCGCTCTAAAAACAGTCGCTCGGCGACGTTTCCGTCCATGGCCGTGGTGACGGTGTGACCGGCCCGCTGTAACGTCGTTTCAATCAGATGCAGGATGGCCAGGTCGTCTTCAACAATCAGTACGTGCATGACTCTCTTCCTTTCTCATGAAGGACATCGAAAACAGGTGACCCATGTCAGGTCACCTGGCCGTTATGTCGCTTTGGTCAGTTCTTTGTGTAGCGCCCGGAGCGCCCGCAGGAAGGCATCTTTGAAGTACTTGTCTTCTTGGGCCTCGAGCGTCTCGAGCGCGGTCGTATCGCCCGCGCTCGCTTTGACGAGCAGGTTGACGACCGTTCCCCAGCGCTTGACATGCTCGGGCTTCGGATGGTTCATCGCAACGGTCAACGTGAACCAATACGGTTGGTCCCGACGCTGCAACGTGGCAATCATCTGCTTGGCCGTCTGTGCCTCCGCCTCGGACGGTAACGTGGCCGTCGCGAACCAGCCGAGCAGTCCGGCACTCATTGCCTCGAGTCGCGCCTTGGCTTCTGACTCGATCGGCTCACGTCCGAATTCGGAGATATTGACGAAGACGAGACGGTCCTTGCGGTCGAGGTGGGTGATCCATCCTTTGACCGTCTTGAGCTTGTCTTTGTCTTTCGACTGGGCTTTGACCGTGTAACCGTTCAGTTTGCCGATGTAAATTCGGAACTGGCCACGGTCGAGTTGCTTATCGACTTTGAACTCGATGTCCTGACCGACCGTGAACGGTTGGTTCTGTTTGTTGAGCGTCTCGCCTTTTTTCAGTTCCGGACGTCGGACGATGTAGCGGAGCGCTTCTTGTTCGGTCTTGTCGTCGAGCGTCCACAGATTGTTCGGTGTGACATTTTTAAAGCGATGCCGGCGGACGAAGATGTATTGATCGAGCGCCTCGACGGCGTCGGTGACGGAATTTTTTCCACTCAAATAATCATCGGCGATATCTCTTAGCGTGATTGATTCGAGCCGGTCGATATGCCCGACGTATGGGACGTGTCCGACGACGAACAGGGCGGTGGCAATCAATTCACTCTCGCGAGGGGTCAGAGGACGTTTGGCCATGTTGCACTTCCTTTCTTGCATTCATATCATTTAGTATACCAAAAACAAATTTCGACATGTTGTATGAATCAACCAGATGGAAAATTTTACAGGCATACAGGATTTCGTGGATTGATTGCGAATACTTGAATATGATAGAGCTATGCGGATGTTGAGATGAGGTGATGAGATGAAGCTATCGATAGAACCGGGGGATTATGTCGTGTTGATTGAAATCAACAAGGAAGTATTGAAATGTACGTCCCTCGATCAGGCCGACTATGTCGACCGAGACCGCTATGAACTGGTCGGCCGGATGAGTGAACGGCTCCCGGCCGAGGTGATCGTCCCTTCTATCATCGACTATATTCGGTTCGGTAGTGGATATATCGGCGACAATATCGTCTGGGACACAGAGACGGAATCGTTTTTCTGTCAACAGTTCGAGACGATTGATGGATCTCCGCTCGGTGAGGACCTCGACGGATTTACACCCGATCCGTATCGGACGGAACTGGCGCGTTATTATACGTATTTGACCATCGGAAAGATTGTCGACTATGAGATGGATGAGCCTGACGAACCGAACTATTGGTGAGCGTCGAAAAAATGTCACAATCTATTTTTCGAAAAAAAGGGAAATTGATTCCGTAATTTGAGATAATGGGGGCATCTTAGGAAGTTTGGAATGGAGCGGTAGGCGATGAAAAAAATGATGCTTGTGGCGGCGCTCGCGCTGCTCATGCCTGCATCGGTGGACGCGGCGAAACCGGTTGTATTGGAGAAACACGGTTACATCGTGGCCGAGCCGAGGGTCGGGAACCAATACTATATCAAGCAAACAGGCACCGATTTGGCGTGGAACACGACGCGCGGCGCTTCAGACATCGTGATCGCTTTAATCGATTCGTCGGCCGATCGTCGGCATAAAGAACTATACAAGGTCCCTCGTGTCGTCAATTCGATGAAAGGGCCTTACAGCGTCGATTATCATGGGACGCATACGGCCGGCATCATGTCTGGCCGTCACAACAAGTTCGGGATGGCCGGACTTGCTCCGAACGTACGCTATCATTTTTATAACGTCTTCTACGGTAAAAACTCGGAGTACACGGATTCTTGGACCGTCGCCAAAGCGGTCGATACGGCGGTGGCGAAAGGGGCGAACATCATCAACCTGTCGCTCGGCGGGCAAGATTACGATCAAGTCCTCGCCGATTCGATTCGCCGGGCCCGGGCCAAAGGGGTCATCATCGTCGCCTCGGCAGGAAACGACGGGGAGAAGACCGTCTCGTTCCCGGCCAATATGAAAGAAGTCATCGCGGTCGGGGCGATTGACGCGAACCGTCGCGTCGCCGGTTTCAGCAATATGGCCGCTCAAGTCAAAATCGTCGCCCCCGGGGTGAACATTTTGTCGCTCGGCCTGAATAACGGCTTCGTCTATATGGACGGGACGTCGATGGCCGCGCCGATGGTGTCGTCGGGTCTCGCGCTCGTCAAATCGGTCAATCCGTTTTTGACACCGGCCGATGTGGACGCCTTGATTCAAAAGATGCCACGGGCGAGCGGCAAGATTTATACGGAGCTGAACACGAAGCGGCTCCTCGATGCGACACCGCGTCCCGTGACGCTCTCGGTGCCGTCGACGCTCAAGAGCCGTTACGTCAAAGAAGCGAAACTGACGGTCATGAAAAAACCGAATTTGAAAACGACGTATACGTTATATCAAGGTACCCGTAAAGTGAAGACGCTGTCGGCAGGGAATTCGATGTTCACGATGTATGCCGGCGGCGATTGGCTACCGAGTGGCTCGTACAAACTCCAAGCCGTCGTCACGGATGGGAAACATAAACGTACGGCCAGTCGGTCCTTCAAATACGTGAATCCCGTCAAGCCGGCGGTTGCGGTCAAAGCGTCCGACGGAGGCACGTTCGAATTGGCGACGACGCGAAAAGGGGTCGTCACCGTACTCGATGCGAACAAAAAAATCGTCTATGAGGCGCTTCACGTACCGGGCAAGTTCCCGGTCCGGAGCGACACGGGAGCTGCGTACACGGTCGTCTTGAAACCGACCGACGTCTCTGAGAAAGTGGTGACGGTCAAGTATGCGCCGCAACCGGTCCAAGCCGAGACGGACAAATCGGCGGAATCGACATGAAAAACACCCGGAGCCAGCGCTTGGCTCCGGGTGTTGATTTATGCTTTCGTGATGGCTTCACCGCTCCAACGAATGTTCGCTTCTAAGACGTTGCCGTTGTCGTCGATATGTTCAAAACTCAGTTTCCCGTCGACAATAATCTCACAGAGACCGACACGGACATCCTCGCTCCATGCGCGACGTGTCTGAGTCGACGCGTCGAACGTCGGAATCGATTCAGGAAAACGTTCCTGTAAGTGGGCCAAGTTATGATGGTCGAAGTGATACGGACGTTTGGACAGTTCATTCGGTGCTTTAATGTCAAACGGCTCGAATCCTCGGACGAGTCGATTATTCCGGTAGAAGGCGAACACGCCGTTGTTTGGGTGGAGCGCTTTAATGTCATCGATTTCAATCACATAGGTCAGTCGTTGAATCCAACCGTTTTTTGCATCTTGACGCATCAAAATCCCTCCTTGTTCAATGGAACACGCCTTATTTTAGCGCTGACGCCGGTGAAAATCAAGTTCAGGTTCTCGGTTGTCATTTCACGGGTTATCCGCTACAATGGGTAAAGTGACTATGAGGTCTGGGCAATCGCGGGACGCAAGTCTTGAGGAAAGTCCATGCTCGCACAGCCTGTGATGGCTGTAGTGATCGTGCTACACGAAAAGATAAGTGTAGGCAACGCAAGTTGACGGCAGAAGAAGCACCTAAGTCCTCGGATATGGTGCAAGCTTCTTGAAAGTGCCACAGTGACGGAGTCTGATCGGAAACGTTCAGAGTGGAACGAGGTAAACCCCACGAGCGAGAAACCCAAACTATGGTAGGGGAACTTCCTGACTGGAACCGAACGGGACGGAAGGCGCCAATCGGCGCAGATAGATGATTGTCACTCCATCGTGCCAGGGAGACCGTTATGAGCACCGGAGTACAGAACATGGCTTACAGGGCAGCATAGTCTCTCATTTAACATTGACCAGGAGTTCAAGCAATCCTACTTGAGCTCCTTTTTACATGACCATTTTAGGAGTAACACTTATAGAAAGTAGGGATAGTATGGCAAAACGAAAACTGATTGCCACCGCAGCGATGGGCATCGAAGCACTCGTCGCCAAAGAAGTGCGCGACCTCGGCTACACGTGTGAGGTCGAGAACGGACGCGTCTATATCGACGCAGAAATGGAAGACATTCCGCGATTGAACCTATGGCTCCGGACGGCAGACCGCGTCAAGCTCGTCGTCGCCGAGTTCAAAGCGACGACGTTCACGGAACTGTTTGACGGTGTCGTCGAACTGCCTTGGACGGATCTCATGCCGTGGGACGCTCGATTCATCGTCGACGGCCGCTCGGTCAAGTCGAAGTTGTTCTCGATCCGCGACTGTCAGAAAATCACGGAGAAGGCGATTGTCGACGCGATGCAACGCGGATACGATAAGCCGGGCGAGTGGCTGCCGAAGACGGGCGCCTACTATCCGATTGAAGTCGCCTTGTTGAAAGATGTGGCGACGATCACAATCGACACGTCAGGTGACGCGCTTCACCGTCGTGGTTACCGTGAGCTCCACTCACAGGCACCGCTCAAAGAGACGATGGCTGCGGCAATGATTCAGCTAACGAACTGGAAGCCGGACATGCCGTTCTACGACGTTTTCACCGGCTCAGGGACGCTCGCCATCGAGGCGGCGCTCATCGGTCGTAACATCGCGCCTGGTCTCAACCGTGAGTTCTGTTCACAAGACTGGCCGTGCGTACCGAAGAAAGCCTGGTATGATGCAATCAATGAAGCGAACGAGAAAGCGGAATGGGACAAACCGCTCAAAATCTACGGCATCGACCTCGACCCACGCATGGTCAAGCTCGCCAAGGATAACGCCGAGCTTGCCGACGTCCGTGACGCCATCACGTTCGTCCATAGTGACGCGGCTGCCTTGAAGCCGAAAGAAGAGTACGGTGTCATCATCGGCAACCCGCCATACGGCGAACGGTTGCAGACCGAAGAAGAGATTATCGACCTGTACGAGCGGATCGGCCAGCAGTTCGCCAAATATCCGGGCTATAGCGTCTATATGTTGACGAGCTATGAGGATTTCGAGAAAGCGTATGGCCGTCCGGCGACGAAACGCCGTAAGCTGTACAACGGGAATATCGAGACGCAATACTACCAGTTCTTCGGTAAACGTCCGCCGAGACGTTCAGCTGAGCCGACTTCTGATACGAAATAAGTCTTCATTGCACACACATTGCACACTTTTTGTTTGTGATACTGAAGACAAGCGAAAACTGCTCCTAGGAGCAGTTTTTTTGCTTGCCGTGGTTTTTTTCGCCCTTGTAGGTGACGGAATGAATGTATGTGCAAGATAGTCGGACCAGTCCTCATAAATGGGCATGGCCCGTCCTAAGTCCGTCTGTTCAAGAATCGATTGCGCGTTCTTCTTGTCTTTCTAATACGTGACGACGAGACGTTCGAATAGCCTCCCTGGAGTCGGACGGCAGTGAAGGGCCATACAAGTTTTTAAACATTGCGTAATCGCATCCTGTAACACATTACATCACTCACTTTCCTATACATCGCTCTACCGTTCAACATTCAAGCTATTATAACTTACATTTCCATATATAAGGATTATACTCATAATATGGCAAAGATAGGGAGATGAAGAATGGATGATAAGAGGTATATATGAGGCACACTTGCCGGTAAGTGATTTGACGGTGTCGATTCCGTTTTATGAAAAACTCGGAATGAAGCTGGCCTTCCAAAACGAGTCCTTGGCGTTTCTATGGATCATCGAAGGAGAGAGTTGGCTCGGTTTGTGGGAGAGCGATCGCGTCGAGGTGCCGTACCATCCATCGATTCGTCATGTGGCGTTTCGAATCGACCCCGAAAGCCTTGAAACGGTGAAGAAGTGGCTCAATGAACGGGATATCGAAGTACGGACCGCATTCAAGATGACGCCTGCAGAACAGCCGTTAGTCCTGCCGAACTTCCCGCACGCACATGCCGCTATCTATTTCGACGATCCGGACGGGAATTCGCTCGAACTGATCACGTTTCTTGAGACGGACCCGACCGCTGCGTTTCAAATGATGTCTTTCGCTAACTGGTCAGAAGAGAAGCGGATGCAAGGGTCACAACATACTGAATGAGACAAGGCAGGGGGTAGGGCGATGTATCGGTATACGTTATGTCTATTGAAATCAGAAAATGAAGTCTTACTGTTGAATCGTGAGAAGTCGCCAGCGATGGGACTATGGAACGGCGTAGGTGGGAAAATCGAGTCGGGCGAGACGGTTGAAGCGTCGGTCTGTCGAGAAGTATTCGAAGAGACCGGATATAAGATTGAGCATCCTCTGTATAAAGGGGAGGTCATCCTGCATGGAGAACAGCAGGTCGGGATGCATCTGTTCGTCGTGGAAGTCACGAAACATGAAGCCGCTGACAAGGTACAGAGGACACGTGAAGGGATTTTGGAATGGAAGCGAATCGACTGGGTGCTTCATCCTGACAATATGGGAATCATCAGCAACTTGAAGCAGTATTTACAGCCGATGCTAGACCATCCTATGCCTCGGCGCCATACGTTCCGTTATAACGGGCATGAGTTGTTGACGTACACGCACGACCAACTGGATGAAGCTTCAAGCATTGTACATAAAACGAGATGATTGGCCCCATCGGCCAACCATCTCGTTTTTGATTCAGATATTGGATCACTCGCCAACCATCCCGTCGCCATCGTTATCACGCATATGCGGATAGAGCCAATGGACGCTCGTGATCGGCATGGTGAAGCCGGCGTCCTTCGCCTCTTGAATCGTCACTTGGCCGTTGCCGTTCGTATCGACGCGCGTGACGTCACCGCTTGCTTCGGTGGCCGATGGTGCGCTCTCCGTCAATCCAAGTTCTTCATTCACCTCATCCGGGTTGACGTTGTCGAACGAGTCGGTAACGACATTTCCTTTGACAGTGTATGTGTACTCATAGTGTGAAGGGATATGAGTATTCGTATCCGGATATGTGATGAGCGCCTCGAAGTCGGTCGCGCCGCCTGCGCTCCGGATCACGCTCTCCATATACGCCTGGTCGCCGTGGCGATTGAGCGTGCTGTTTTGGGGCGTGATGTTGAAGGCGTTCGAGACGCCGCCGAGCGAATCGGCGATGACGTGCCCTTCGTCGAGGTCGCGGTGTTCGACCCCAGACACTTTCGCCTCGTCAGCGTAGTATCGCCCATCCGACGTCCCGTCTTCTCGGTCGTCATCTTGCAGCACAATCTCGTCCGCAATCACTTTCACGAGTTGACCGTGCTCGTTCGTGAACGCCCAATATTCGCGGTCGCCGTATCCGATATCGACGACGACATTACTCTCGCGTTCACCTGACAAATCTCCACCCTCGACTTCGATCATGTCATAACCGGTGAAGCGGTCCTCTGTCTGCGGTTCGGGTGGCGCCGTCGTCTCGACGGCGGACTGTTCTGGGGTGTCCGTCACCGTGGTGGTCCCGGCTTCTTCGCTCGTACAACCTGCCAATAGCAGAATCGAGAGCGGGAATGCTAAATAAGTAATGTTTAATTTCATTTCAAGTCTCCTATGTGTGAGGCATACTTGTTCATTCTAGGAATCTTCGACACGATTGACAAGCAATCGGATTGGGACGTGTTTCGGTCGTGCTTGTCATAAACGAGCCAGAAATTGTCACGATTCGATGACGCGCCTCCGTTGGGACTAGTGGTACAATGGATGGGAACGGTCCGGCGGTCGAGCGGGTTATGGCGTTTCAATCGTTTCGTTTCAGGCTATACATACGTATACATCGCTTGAGAGGAGACGTATCATGCAGACATATACCATCGAATATGCGTTCCAGGACAAAGAGCAGACGACGCGGACGTGTGAGGTCGTTCTCGACCGGACGCCCGATTTACATGATAACGAGCAATTGGCCGACTTGTATCAAATCGTGTCAGATGCGATTCGTAAACCGATTACCAGTTTTGAAATTGTAGCGGTCCATTAAACGAACCTTTGACCCCGGGCACACGCCTTGGGGTTTTGTTCAGTCTTAGGAAGAGGAGAGATGTACACATGAAGATTGTCGTTGTTGGGTTAGGGGACGTCGCGAAGAAGGCGTATTTGCCGGTCTATGCCGGTTTAGAAGGGGTCGACGTTTATCTCGTCTCGAGAGACGCGGCGAAAGCGGGTCAACTCGTCGAGAAGTATCGTTTTGCCGGTCAGTATGCATCACTCGAAGACGTCCCGTTCGAGATGATGGACGGTGCGTTGATTCACTCGACGACATCGGTCCATGCCGACCAGGTCGGTTACGTGCTCGCGCAAGGTGTGCCCGTCTTCATCGATAAGCCGGTCACGTTCATGCTCGAGGACACGGAGCGGCTCGTACGCCTCGCTGCCGAGCAGGGCATCGAGCTCATCACCGGGTTCAACCGCCGTTTCGCGACGGCGACGGCTGCCTTAAAAGAAGTGTCCGACCCGAATCTGATTTTGATTCAAAAGAATCGGACGTATCAACCGGCGACGCTGCGTGAGTTCATCATCGAAGACTTCGTCCACGTCGTCGATACGCTCCGCTATTTGACAGGGCTCGCCCCTGTCGAGAATTTGGCCGTGCGGACGCGCCATGAGGCCGGGACGTTGAAACAGCTCCAGATTCAATTCACGGCCGGAGGGGTCGAAGCGATCGGCATCATGAACCGGGACAACGGCTGTACGGAAGAAGTGATGGAAGTGATGTCGCCTCGTCTGAAGCGGGTGTCGCGCGACGTTGAGCGTGTGTATGATTTCACCCGTGACGGCATGCTCGAGCGGGCACTGAATCCGTGGGAGTCGAATTTGACGCGTCGCGGCTTCACGACCATGCTCGACGAGTTCCTGAAGCTCCTCGCAGGTGAACCGAATGACTCGGTGCGGGCAGAGGACAGTTTGACGACGCACGCGCTCTGTGAGCGCATACTAGAGGAGGCTTCGCGTTGACCGTGTCGTTTCTGTGGCCCATCGGGCGGGTATTAACTCCGTAAAAGGAGGGGATGCGCATGGATATTCGTGAGCTCGTCATGCAGGTGAACGACCTGTTATGGACGTACGTACTCATTTTCGTTTTGATTGCCGGAGGGTTGTATTTCACCATCCGGATGGGATTCGTCCAGTTCCGCATGTTGCCGGAGATGTTCAAGTTGCTGTTCGTCAAAGGAATCAAACACGAGAAAGGGCAAGTTTCATCGTTCCAGGCGTTCGCCATCGGAACGGCCGCACGGGTTGGGACAGGGAATATCGCTGGCGTCTCGACGGCCATCGCACTCGGTGGACCGGGCGCCGTTTTCTGGATGTGGCTCATCGCCTTGATCGGTTCGGCTTCTGCCTTCGTCGAGAGCACGCTCGCCCAAGTGTATAAAGTGCACGACGGGAAGGCGTGGCGCGGTGGACCCGCCTACTATATCGAGCGGGCACTCGGTCAACGGTGGCTCGGCATCGTGTTTGCGATTTTAATCACGTTCGCGTTTGGCTTCGCGTTCAACTCGGTACAGGCCAATACGATTGCTTTATCAATCAATAACGTCTTCGAAGTCGATACGCTCTGGGTCGGCATCGTCTTGGCTCTCGTGACGGCCGTCGTCATCTTCGGCGGGATTCGCTCGATTTCAACGTTGTCGGGGATTATCGTCCCGATTATGGCCGGCGGCTATATCCTGCTCGCCCTCTGGGTCGTGTTCACAAACCTAGAGGCCATCCCGGCCGTAATTTCGGCCATCTTCTCAGAAGGGATTCTCGGCTTCCGACAACTGCTCGGCGGTGCAGTCGGTGCGGCCGTCCTGCAAGGGATTCGCCGCGGCTTGTTCTCGAACGAGGCGGGGATGGGGTCGGCACCGAATGCGGCCGCGACCGCGGAGGTCAGCCACCCGGTCAAACAAGGCTTGATTCAATCGCTCAGCGTCTTCGTCGATACGCTCTTTATCTGTACGGCGACGGCGATGATTGTCCTCATCTCGGGAGTTCCGGGTTCAGAGGACTTCCAAGGCATCGAGTTGGCGCAAGAGGCGCTCTTGACAGAGATTGGGCCGCTCGCGACGACACTCATGACGATTGCCATCCTATTGTTCGCGTTCAGTTCGATTTTGGCGAATTACTATTATGGGGAAACGAACATCGAGTTCATCTCCGAACGAAAAGTGTATCTGGTCATCTACCGGATTGCGGTCGTCGGGATGGTCTTGTTCGGCTCGGTTCGATCGGCGGGGTTGGTCTGGTCGATCGCCGATATCTTTATGGGCTTGATGGCGCTCGTCAATATGTATGCCATCTTCCGACTCAGTAAGGTCGCCAAAGCTTTGCTCGACGATTATGTGGCGCAGAAGCGAGCCGGACGTGATCCGGTGTTCAATCGTGATGATGTGGATTTACCTGGTAAAGAACATGTCGAGGCGTGGGAAGAGAAACGAGAGAACATCAGTTAAGATCGGGGCAAGAATCGGACGCGTCGCGCCATTCTTGCCTTTCCTTTATCAAATTTCTTATTTCAAATACCGCATTTATTTAATAAATTATAGAAAAGAGTGCACGAAATGATACAACCATTCCTTCATACATTCAAACGATTTTTTGCCGAACGATTTTTCGACCAAGCCGCCATGTTGGCCTATTATTTCATCTTATCGACGTTCCCGTTCTTACTGTTCGTCCTCGGGATCGTCGGGTGGCTGCCGTTCTCGAGCGGGGACGTGATTTCCGCGCTCGCCCTGGTCATGCCTGAAGCCAGTTATCGGTTGCTGGAAGGGAACATCGAGGCGATTTTTGATGATTCACGGTTGCGGATTGCCTCACTCAGCATCTTGCCGGCGCTCTGGATCTCATCGATGGCGGTCCAATCGCTCGTCCGGTCGCTCAATGACGCCTATCGCCTGATTCGGAACAAGGCGTTCTGGCGGGGCGTGTTGCAAGACATCGCCGTGACGCTCGCGCTTATGTTCGTCTTGCCGTTCTCGCTACTGATCCCGGTCATCGAGACCGCGCTTCGGGAGTTGGCGACGCATATCATCTTTATCGACGACATCGTCGAGCGCTATGCGCAAATCTGGTTCTATTTCCGCTGGATCGTGGGTACGCTCGTCCTGTTCAGCGTTTTCTTGCTCGTCTATAAGTGGTTGCCGAGCCATCGCGGCACGTTCCGCGACAGTTGGGCCGGGGCGGCGTTTGCTACCATCGGCATCTTGACAGTTTCGAACGTGTTCAGCTACTATTCACAGTATGCAAACTATGAACAGTTTTACGGTCAACTCGGTGCTTTCATCATCTTGCTGATCTGGTTCTATTTGGCGGCCTCGGTCATCCTTCTCGGGGGGCTGTTGAACGCCACGCTTATCGAACGAAAAGAAATATCCGGTTGACGTGTAAATGCTTGTTATCATTCTTTGATTCAGGGAATGATACGGTTAAGGTCACATCTTTTAATCGGAGGTGGGAAACATGGATATGCAACGGCTCGTACACAATCGTCGTTTCATCGATCAAACATTGTTTTACCTCGCCTTACAATTATGGAAGTGGGTTATGTTACTACCGGTCTTGTTCTATCTAGACGTTTCGATGAGCAGTGCCCCGTTTTCCCAGTATGTGGCGGTCAGTCTGTTGCTGTATGTGGCGTTTCGTGTCATGCAGTACGTGATTGCCAGCCGGGCTTCGTTGATGGAGTTACTCGAATTCGGCTATGCGGTGCTATCGCTCGTCCTCGTTTTCTCCTTACTGCTTGAACTCTCAGCATCGCCAGGAGCCATTGCCTTTGTGCTCGGTGTGTTCTTGGTCCATCCATCGCTCGCCTTGCACCATTACCGTGACTTCACAGAACGGAAGTGGTTGAACAAGCAGTTCCAATTGTTCAGTCCGATGCTTCGAAAAGGTGAGATTCCGGTTCACGTGCTCGTGTTGACAGAGGATGAGATTATCATCACGGCAGAGAGTGGAAAAGAGTACACGTATCGGCATATCTACTGGGGCGGATTCTATATCGAAAATGTCTCATGAAGGTGGTCTAATCATTGAATAGTGTGATTGTGATGGTATTTTGGGTAGTAACATTTATTGTGTTCTTCAAAGGGGCGTTCGATATGTGGCGAGAATGGCGTGCCACGAGACAGCGCTCGGTTCTATATTTCTTTATCGTCTTGTTGCTCACTTGGTTCTGGTTCAACCCTTACCAGCTGACGGCGCTCCATCCGTTCGTCTTGATGGCGTATTATTGGAACCGGAACCGTCGGATGCGCAACGCGATGCTCGTGCTCGTCCTCGTGCCATTCTTCATTCAACTTTGGTTCATGGCGAGAGCGATGTAATTTATTCAGACCACAGACAAGATGTCTGTGGTTTTTTCTTTAATCCTTTGTCACGGCCATTTATAAAACAAGCCGCGTTAGAGTAAGGATACGCGACCGTGCGCAACAAAAAACGCGAGCCGTTCGGCCCGCGTTTTTTGATTGATGTTATTCTTTTTTCGCAACGGCGAGTTCAGCTTCCATTTCACTGAATTCACGGTTGATCCGTTTCTGCTCACGTTGGCTCGTAAACGTGCTGACGAGCACGATAGCAAGCATACTGAGGAAGAAGCCTGGTACCATCTCATAGATGACGGCCGAGAGTCCAGTCACGATCCAAAGGATGACCGTGATGGCACCGACGAGGATACCGGCAAGTGCACCTTGGCGCGTCATCTTGTTCCAGTAAAGCGACAAGAGAATCGCTGGACCGAACGCTGAACCGAATCCGGCCCACGCATAACCGACGAGCGTCAAAATCGTGTTCGACGGGCTGAGCGACATGAGTGTCGCGACAAGTCCGACCGTTAGGACACCGATTCGACCGGCGAGGACCATTGTTTTCTCACTGGCATCTTTATTGAAGAACTTACGATAGAAGTCTTCTGTCAATGCCGACGATGTCACGAGAAGCTGTGAAGAAACTGTCGACATGACCGCTGCCAAAATCGCAGCAAGCAAGAATCCAGTGATGAACGGGTGGAACAACACTTCTGAGAAGCGGATGAACACTGTCTCCGGGTCAGCGAGAGGATTCCCTTGACCACGGAAATAGGCGATTCCGACAAGTCCCGTCATGACAGCACCGATGATTGAGACTGTCATCCAGCCCATACCGATGCGACGTGCCGTTTTCAATGATTTCACATCACGAATCGCCATAAAGCGGACGATGATGTGTGGCTGACCGAAGTACCCAAGTCCCCAAGCGAGGAGACCGATAATTCCGAGCGTCGACGTTCCTTCAAACAGGTCGAACAATTCGGTATTGATTGTGGTAGCCGTATCGACGGCGTTTGATACACCACCGACGTCCGTCAAGGCGACGACTGGGACAAGGACGAGAGCGAGGAACATGATGACACCTTGCGCAAAGTCCGTCCAACTGACGGCTGTGAAACCGCCGAACAGTGTATATAGTGCGACGACGCTAATCGTCACGATGACACCTGTCTGATAGTCGAGCCCGAATGAGCTTTCAAACAACTTCCCGCCAGAGACAAGTCCGGCTGACGTATAGAACGTGAAGAAGATGATGATGACGGATGCAGACAGGATCCGTAGCCAGTTCGAGTGATCTCGGAACCGATTCTCTAAAAAGTCAGGAATCGTGATCGAGTCATTTGCCATCTCTGTGAAGACACGTAGACGGGGAGCGACTAACAAGTAGTTCAAGTAAGCTCCGATGACCAATCCAACGGCTAACCAAATCGCTGATAATCCCGTGGCATACATTGCACCCGGAAGTCCCATTAACATCCAACCACTCATATCCGAAGCTCCGGCTGACATGGCGGTAACACCTGGCCCCATCTTGCGGCCACCTAACATATAATCTGATGAATCGGTTGTCCGTTTATAAGCGACGTATCCGATGAGGAGCATCATCACGAGGTAAAGCGCGATGGATACCCATTCTTGCCATAACATTTGATTACCTCCTGTTTGCTTTCAATTGTGTCGATTCAATCAATCACGGTTCAATCATGTGTGTGTCTCACACAAATGAGTCAAACTTGAATGACTAGGCGAACTTGTGACTAACCATAACGGACCACGGAAATCATTGCAAACTGTCATCTTTTCATAAAAACGGCTCTAAAGCGCATAGTATCAACGGGTGAGCGCAACATTTTTCATGATTAAAGTTTAAATGTTCTGACAATTAGTTATGCGTGTGACACTTTTGTGTCATCTGTTTGTCATATAATTCTTCATATTTTATGTCATTAAACGCAAACGACGGCTTCTCCCTTTACAGAGAGAAACCGTCGTTTGATTGCTTAAATCACTCGGTGGTGAGATTGAACGCGATTTTTTCGACAGAACGCATCGTCGGGAACGTCTGCCCGGATTTGGCTTGCATCGTCACCAAGGCATATTGTTTCCCCTCCCGCTCCATCAAGAACACCATCGTATAGCCCGATTCGTCGGTATAGCCGGTCTTGGTCGCTGTGACGAGTTTCGAGTAATGGATACTCCGTTCATTGACGGCAGATCCGAGATGATACCACCAGCGTCGCTTTTGATTTCCAGCAGCGTCTTTAAACTTTGCCTCATATTCATACGTCCCGGCAATCTCGACGAGTTCAGGATAAGTGCCGAACGCATACGTGATGCGAGCCATGTCGAGCGCGGTCGTATAATGATTCGGGTCGGAGTAGCCATGGGCATTCCGGAACTGGGTCCCGGTCAGTCCGAGCACTTGGGCGCGTGCGTTCATCAGTTCGACGAACTCATTCGTCGAGCCGCTCACGTATTCGGCTAGACTATTGGCCGCGTCATTTCCTGATTCGAGCAATGTCGCGTACAAGGCCTGGCGAACGGTCAAGCGGTCACCGACCGCGAGATGGACAATATGGCTGTCCCATGGGATATCCAAAGTAGATTTTTTGACGATGACGACGTTTTGATCGAGTTCTTTCTCGGCGACGGCCTTCTCATAAGCGAGAAGTGCGGTCATCAGTTTGGTCGTACTGGCCGGGAAGACGCGGTCCGCACCATTCTTGTCAATCAGCACCTGGCCATCTGTTAAATTGACGAAAGCCATCGATCCGACGAGAAGTTCGGCCGTGTCGGGCGACACGAGCGGTTGCGTCGTCCATGGTTTGATTGGAATCTCGGGGAACGACGGTCCTTGTTTGACCGGTACGGCGGCCGCGGCCGGCGCAACGGGTTTCGGTTCTGCTTCTTGTTTAAAACCGATCAATGCAGGGATGATGGCAAGTAATCCAATCATGGCGAGGCCGACAAAGAGTCGCCTCATGATGAACGTGTTTCTTCGATGTCTGCGGTTTCGTTTCACTAGATAATCGCTCCTTCATTGTTTACTTTTCTACCATAATGGATGAGGCCTCCTGAAATCGTCTTCAAAATCAAGAATCAGGTCAATAATTGAGGCGTATGAAATGAATCGGAAGGGGTATACACAGTAACAGACACTTATCTTATTAGAGGAGGTACGTTTATGCATCGTCATCCGTTCACCAATTCACTCTGGCGTCAGCACAATGCGGCAACACCTTATCCGCGACTTGAGAGCTCTGTTTCGTGTGATATTGTCGTCATCGGGGCAGGAATCGCCGGGCTCGTCACGGCATATGAGTTGCAACAGCGCGGCAAGCAAGTCGTCTTGCTCGAAGCGGCTGAGATCGGCCGGGGGACGACCGGCCACACGACCGCGAAATGTTCTGTTCAGCATGGGACCGTCTATTCCAAATTGATTCGGACGTTCAATCAAGAGACGGCGCGCCTCTATTACGAGTTCAACGAGCAGGGACTCGCCTATTTGCGGCAACAGGTCGAGGCCGGATTCGACATCGATTTCGAGACAAAAGATTCATACTTATATTCAATCGATGGGTCGAGTCAACTCGTCGCCGAGCGCGAGGCGTATGCACAACTTGAGCTGCCCGGGGGAGATGCGACCGAGGAAGTGAAGGCGGTCCTCCCGTTCGAGGTCAAACAAGCGATCGTTATTCGCGACCAGGCCCAGATGCATCCGGTCAAATACTTACACGAGCTCGCCAACCGTTTCGTCGAGGCCGGCGGGAGACTCTACGAGAAGACACGGGCGACCGAAATCAGTTCGGGACCTCGCCCGATCGTCACGACGTCGACAGGGCGACGGGTCCAGGCGAATCAGGTCGTGGTCGCCACCCATTACCCGTTCAACGACATCCGGGGGCTGTACTTCTCGAAGTTTGAGGTCGAGCGTTCCTATATCGTCGCTTGTGAGACGGAACAGAGCGTCCCGGACGGTATGTATTTGAGTGTCGATCAACCGAGCCGGTCGTTCCGTACGTTCAAGGAGGGCGACAAGACGTATATGCTCGTCGGAGGCGAAGGGCACTTGAGTGGACACGTCACCGAGACCCGCTCGCGCTATGACCGCTTGGACCGCTTCGCCCATGATTCGTTCGGGGCCAAGAAAGCAAGTTTCCGCTGGTCATCCCAGGATCTGATCACGTTGGACCACCTCCCGTACATCGGGCAAATGTTCAGCCGTGAGCCGGACGTGTTCGTCGCCACCGGGTTCGCCAAGTGGGGGATGACGAATGGGATTGCCGGCGGACTGTTGCTGGCCGATCGACTGACCGGGCGCCCGAATCGGTTCAACGACTTATTGGACCCACAACGCTCGAAATTGAAACCGGCCGACGTCGGGCAATTCTTAAAGACGAACCTCGACACGGCCGTTCAATTCGTCAAAGGGTCACTGGAAAGACCGGGTACTCTCGACGACCTGCAACTTGATGAAGGCGGGATCGTCCAAGTCGACGGCAAGAAGGTCGGCGCGTACCGTGATCTCGACAACGAATGCCATCTCGTCTCGACCCGATGCACCCATATGGGATGTACCATCAATTGGAACGATGCGGAACGCTCATGGGATTGTCCGTGCCACGGTTCACGGTTCGACACGAAAGGAAACGTGTTGGAAGGACCGGCGACACAACCGCTCTCCTATGAGCGGAAAACCGATGTGCCGAAACAATAGGCAACGCGGGTCGTCTATATTAAAGTAAAGAAGTAACGATATAACTGTCATAGGGGTGGAATCAGAATGGAACTAACAAAGCAGTGGCGTGACCATTTCAAACAATTGCGTGCCTTCGACGAGGCGATTTCTTTACTGTATTGGGACATGCGTACCCAGATGCCGGAACAGTCGGCACCGCTACGGGCCGAGACGATTGGTTATCTGTCGACCGAGGCGTTCAAACGCCAGACGAGCGAATCGTTCAAGGCGCTGTTGGCCGAGATGACCGAGACGGAGAACTTGACACCGATCGAGTTGCGTTCGGTCGCGGTCGCCAAAACCCAATATGAACGGAATGCTAAAATTCCGTCCTCAGAATATCAGGCGTATGTGACGCTCGTCTCTGAGGCTGAGACGGCGTGGGAGAAAGCGAAGGATCAGAATGACTGGCACATGTTCGCTCCATATCTTGAGAAAATCATCGGATTTCAGCGGAAGTTCGCCGACTATTTCGGCTACGAATCGCATCCGTATGACGCCCTCCTTTACGATTATGAGCCAGGGATGACCGTCGACCAGCTCGATGAATTGTTCCGGACGCTTCGCGACGAGCTCGTCCCGCTGATCCGTCAGCTGCCTGAACCGGTCCAAGGGCTCGACTGGTCGATGGACAAGGCCGTTCAGCAACGACTGTGTGAGGACTGGATGCGTGTCGTCGACTATGATTTGACGCGCGGCCGTCTCGATGCCACGGTGCATCCGTTCGAGATCACGATCAACCGTCGCGATGTGCGCATCACGACGAAATATGATGAGACCGATTTCCGTAACGCCTTGTTCGGTACGATGCACGAGGCCGGGCACGCGACGTACGAACAGCAAATCGACTCGGAACTCGACGAACTCGGTCTCGGGGGCGGTGCCTCGATGGGCATCCATGAGTCACAGTCCCTCTTCTTTGAAAACTTTGTCGGACGAAGCGAGGCGTTTTTGAAAAGCGTCTATCCGCGCCTTCAATCCGAGCATCCACAGTTGCAGAACATAGATTTTGATACGTTCTATGCCGGCGTGAACGAGGCGAAACCGTCTCTCATCCGGATTGAGGCGGACGAACTGACATACAGCCTGCATATCATCATCCGCTATGAGCTTGAAAAGCAACTCATCCAAGGCGATTTGTCGGTCGAGGATTTGCCAGCGGCATGGAACGCGCTCTATAAGGAATATCTAGGTGTCGATGTGCCGAGTGATGCGAAAGGCGTCCTACAAGACGTTCACTGGGCCGGCGGGTCGTTCGGCTACTTCCCGAGTTACGCCCTCGGTTTGATATACGCCGCTCAATTGACGGAATCACTCAAGAATGAGCATCCTGACTTCGAGTCGCTCGTCAGCACGGGCACGTTCGGTCCAATCAAACAATGGCTTGAGGACAATGTCCACCGCCATGGTAAAGCGCTGACACCGAACGAACTCATCAAGCAAGTGACCGGAGAGGACATCTCGGTCCGCCCGCTCATCCGCTATTTGACGAACAAATACAAAACGAACTGAGGCGAAAACGAATGAAACTTTTCGCGCACCGAGGGGTGATGGCCCATCATCCGGAGAATACGATGACGGCGTTCCGGGCCGCACTCGAAGCACAAAGCGATGGGATTGAGGCGGACGTGCACATGACAAAGGACGGAAAGCTCGTCCTTATCCACGATGAGACGATCAATCGGACGACAGATGGGCGTGGACGTGTCGCCGATATGACTCTATCGGAGCTGCGAGGCTATAATGCCGGTGTCACGTTCGCTATCCAAGAACAGATTCCGACGTTAGACGAACTGATCGATCTGTGCCGAGGGACATCGATGGTCCTCAATCTCGAGGTCAAGACGGATATCGAGCGGTATCCTGGTATTGAACAACTCTTGCTTGACACCATTCGAAACCAGCGTCTTCCAGTTGGACAAGTCATGTTCTCTTCTTTTAACCATTCGACGCTCCAGCGTTTGAATCAATTGGCGCCAGAAATTGAGTGTGCCGTATTGTTGGCACAACCGCTCTATGACCTCGTCGCATATTGCAAGAAAGTGGGCGCGACCGCCGTTCATCCGAATGTCCTGACGATGACCGATGAAGAGATTCTTCATCTTCAGGACGAAGGTCTCTCCGTACGTCCCTATACCGTGAAAACAGTCCCCGACCTAGAGCGGTTCAGTCAACTCGGCGTCGATGCGGTGTTCGTAAATGACATCGACTGGGCAAAAGCACATTCAACCCCGTAACGTTACGCGTTACGGGGTTTTTAAACAATAGGGAAGGGTAAGTGTGGTTAATGTAAAGAAAGCGGTTTCTTTCAAATGTGCTGAGCGGCATATTGAGAGCACACCGTCACCTTTACGCCGTTGCTCCGTTGTCTTAAATTTAAGATGTCACCAGCTACATAGCAATCAGATGTAGCACACATTGCAGCACCGCATCAAACTTGTTGTATACAGTCAATCGGTCAACCCAAGCAGAAAAAGGAGGAAATTTCACATGAAGAAATTGATGTCTTTACTTGGTACACTCGCCTTGGCGTTCGCACTCATCGTGCCGGTCAGTGCAGATGGACACGAGAACGCGATGGTACGTGTACTCCACGCTTCACCTGACGCACCTGCAGTAGATGTGTACGTCAACGGTGAAGTCGCGGTCGAAGGCGCAGAGTTCAAAGCGCTCACAGACTACTTGACTCTCCCGGCTGGAGATTACAACGTGGAAATCAAGCCAGCTGGTGATGCAGAGACGGTCGTCGTTGCGGCAGACCTCTCAATCGAAGCAGGAAAATTCTACACAGCGGCAGCAATTGGTCAACTTGAAAACATCGAGATCGCAGCAATGGAAGACGATGCGAACTTCGAAGATGGAAAATCGAAAGTCCGCGTCGCTCACTTCGCACCTGACGCACCGGCAGTCGATGTCGCTCCTAAAGGCGGCGACCCACTCTTCTCGAACCTCGAGTTCAAAGCAGTAAGTGACTACGGTACACTCGACGCTGGCACGTATGACCTTGAAGTTCGTCCGGCCGGCGCGACTGACGTCGTGAAGGCACTTGACGGTGTCGCTCTCGAAGGCGGTAAAAACTACACGGCATTCGCCATCGGACTCCTTGAAGGCGAACCAGCGTTTGAAGTCCTTCTCGCAGCAGACGGTGGGGAAATGGCTGGAGCACCTGACACAGGTCAAGGTGGTCTCGCTCAGACAGCATCGATGAACTGGTTGCTCGCAGCAGCGGTTCTTGGTGCAGCAGCAGCTGGCTTCTACGTCTTTCGTCGTCAGAAGCAAGACGCTTAAACTACTCTTCATCGGAACGTTATCGTTCCTTATGATTGCACCGGGCGCAGACGCACCGGATGCGGACGCGAAATTGACGACGGTCGGCTTTGCCGAACCGCTCGTCCTAGCAACGACCGAAATTGATCGGCAGTCATTCCGTACCGACACATTTATCCCAAAACGACTGAAGATTCCGTCAATTGATGTCAACGCGGTCATCCAACCGGTCGGGAAAGACCGACTCGACCGGATGGATACCCCGACGGAGACAGATGAGGTCGGCTGGTATCGGTACGGGGCGAAAGCAGGGGCGACCGGAAACGTGGTCCTATCTGGTCATCTCGATGACCTCAGTGGTCCGGCCATCTTCGCGAACCTTGGCGACTTACGCCTCGGAGAATCGGTGACGCTCCAGCGTGGCAAAAAGGCAATCGCGTATGAAGTCGTTTCCGTCGAACGGTATCGGCTCGAAGACGTCCCGCTCGCCTCGATCTTTGCGGCGACCCAGGCGGAACGGCTCCAGCTGATCACTTGTGCGGGTCCTTATGACCCAGAGTACGGATACCGGGACCGAATCGTCGTCACGGCGATCGCCAAGTCTTAAATCAAGAATGAACCCGAGTGTGGTCCAACCACACTCGGGTTTTTTGTTGTAGCGTGGCGAAACAAAAACGACCAGGCCGAGATAATCGGCCCAGTCGTTCTTATGCGTCCATTCGGTCAAGCAGTCTTGACAGAAGAATCAATTCGTCATCTGAGAAATCGGTGAACACGTCCATCAAATACTCGATTTTCATGTCTTCCAGTGTCTCGAACAAGGCACGGCCTTCTTCAGTCGCTTGCAATTCGACGACACGACGATCACGTTCGCTGCGTTCACGGGAGATCAACCCTTTTTTCGTGAGTTCATCCGCGAGAGCGGTAATCATCGAAGCCGAGAATTGGAACTCGTTCGATAGAGCCGAGGCGATTTGAGGACTGTTTTGACAAAGCGAGCGGAGAATGAAAAATTCGTTTCGCGTCAAGTATTGTGAGAACATCGACCGGAGGTTCTTTTTCACTCCGCGATAGTTCATGCGAATCCCTCGCTCAGCATCGGCGACGAGCTGACGGCGGGATGCTGTTTGTACAGGTGTTGTCATCCTCAAGAGTACCTCCTACATAAAATATCATTATTTGCATATATTTCAGAACATAAAAACATTCTACAACAAAAACATGAAGTCTGTAAAGTTATGATGGCTCTTCGCGGGTACGAAGTTCTTGGATGACCTCGTCGTAATGTTTCAAATCCGGATAGAAGCGTCGGAAGAAGAACTCGATTTGCTGGTCATCCCCTTCTGCGAGCAATTTCGCGAGGACGGCATAGACGACACCCATTCCTTGACGGGGCAGGAGAGACGATGGCAACAGCGTCGCACATTGAATAGCCCGATTGAAGTAGAGGTCGAGCGTGTCGCTCAAGTCCTGGAACGTGCGAATCTCCGCGTAATGGAACATACGCGTCAGTTCAATGATCGTCGACAAGTCGGTGTCGAGTAACCAATCGCTCTGGAAGATGGCGTTGTCAAGCTTCTCGACGGTGACGTCATTGGCGATATAGTAATTCAAATTATCTCGCGTGATGCTCACCTTATCGGGCGATTCGACGATCCGTTCGACGGTCTCTTGTTCGAACGTCCGCAACTGTTTGCGGATATTGACGAACTCGGAGTCGGCAATCTCGAGGAGCCCCGCGACACGGCTGAAGCTGCGCTTGATTTCCGGTGGCACGGCGTTCGGGTTCTTATAACCGAGGTCATGCTCGATCTCGGCCCACGCGTGCTGCAAGATGGACCGGACTTGAATCTCGGCTTCTTTGTCTTCATAGCGACGGTACTCCCCGAGGGCGAGCCGCGTGTCGCTCAAGCCGACGACGTAATGGACCGACAAATAGCCGAACTCATTCGGGTCGAGCAACGTGGATTTATCGATCGACTGTTCGCGGTCAATCCGGAACTCATCCTCGAGGATTTGGGCCACGGCACGGACATCGTCGTGGAAATAGGTCACGATCCGAATCCCCGCCAAATCCTGGACGTCGCGCAACGACCGGTATTGATACGGTTTGCGGGACAACTTAGCATACAGGCTCTCGGCTTCCTTCGCCCGGGCGACGATCGAGTGGAACTGGATGCCGGCGTCGTTCAACAGCTCGCTGAGGAGTAACTTCAGCTTGGCTGCGAATGCCTCGTAATCTTCTTTCTCATTCATATAGTCGAGCATGATCGTGTTCATATCCTGTCTCGGCATCAACATCACTCCTTGTCTCATTATATGTAGTATAGCATCAAAGAAATCGGTGTCGCATCTGTTGTCCGTCCCTATGATACAATACGGTTTGGAACGGGAAGGAGTGTCACGCGTGAGAGTGAGCCATACGTTGAAATCGAACGAGCGCGAGAAGCTCGAGATCGTTGCCGGGTTGTTGCAACAAGCAGGTTATCGGTCTGGAAAGATCGACTGGCAGACCGGGATCAATATCGTTCGGGTCAGTCGCGAAGATGTGTCGTCTGAATCGGACGAACGGACCCGCATCCAAGGCATCGTCGACCATTTCGGGATCGAGGACTGGAGCGCCACGTTTTCTTGAACCCCTCTTTTTCAAATCGCTGGACGAAATGGGTTTTGTGACTCATTTTTCGGGAATAGTATATTATTCGATTATAGATCAGCGGACGTTTAGGAGGATGAATATGTTAGAAACAAGAATCGTGCGGGATATGACCTCGGTCGACCATGAAGTGAACGGGATGGTGTCAGGGGGATGTGTCAACGAGCACATTTACTTATTTGCGAGAGATGAAGAATTGACGGTGCGGCTCGCTGCAGAAGCGGGTGTGCAACCATACCGCATCACTGAAAAAGGGCTGTGGGAGTCGCTCATGTCGAAGTTTACAAAAAATTCGGATGACCGGATCGAGCAGCTCGAGAGCCTCGGTCTGACGAAAGAGATGGTCGAATCGCTCGAAGGAGAGATTCAGGCCGGGAAAATCGTCCTCGTCTGCGACAAGTCATAAAAAGAGCCGGAACTGACTCTCGTCAGTTTCGGCTCTTTTCGTCATTTCGTCTCGTAATAGGCGTTCACGATCCGGCGCAGCGACCGCTCGTTCAAATCGAGCGGTTTGAACCCAGCGTCCTGCAACAGACGTTTCGTATTGGCGTCGTCGAACGCGATATCGCGATTCAAGTAAGGATTGAACACCTTCACCATCTCGTTGAACGTCTGCTCGGCTTGGCTGAGCGAAGACGTCGCCGTCTCCGTGATCTTCAAGTGCGGGAACGCAAGCGCTTGCTTCATATAGTCGAGCATGGTCACGTTGCGCGGCGGGGCATCGTTCGTCACGTTATAAATCGTGTCCGGTTTAGCGTGTTCGATGGCAGCGAGGAGTACATCAGCCACATAATCGACCGGGACGAGGTTCGACGTGCCGGTCTCAGAGCCGAGGAGACGGATCGGTCCATCCGGTGCCCCACGGCGCTCGAGGCGGCGCTTGAACACCTCGAGAGCGCGCATATAGCCGTACATCGTGAACTTCGAGTCGGCCTCACCGGTCTTCGAGTCACCGACGATGATGGCGGGACGGAAAATCGAGACGTCGAGGTGGTCCCGTTCCGCCCAGACGGCCTGTTCGGCGTGCGCCTTGCTCTCCTCGTACGGATTATGGAACGTCTGGTCGGTCGCATACAACGTCTCATCGCCGACCTCGCGTGCTCCGAGCGTGTACGCCGTGCTGACGTGGAAGAAGCGAGGGCAATGCAGCGCCTTTGCGAGCGCGAGCGCTTGTCTCGTCCCGGTCAAATTCGTCTCGAACAGTTCCTCACGGAGCTCCTCATCGAATTTGACGAGGGCCGCCATGTGGAGCACCAAGTCGAATGAAAGGTCATGATCGGTGATGAACCGCTCGTCTGCTCCGAGGAACGGGGCCGTCAAATCCCCGGCCAGGACAGTGATGGAGCGACGTTCGTCCCGTGAGAACATCGCCTCCACTTTCTCAGGTGTACGGGCGAGGACGCACAGCGTATGCCCACGATGAATCAGCTCGCGGGCGAGCCGTCCTCCCAAAAATCCGGTCGCACCGGTCATAAAAATATTCACAGCGTTCTTCCTCTCTTTTCAGTCTCTCCCCATCATAACAAGTGGCAACGGAATGAGCCACTTTCAACCTAAAGAATAAAATTAGGGGTTTAATAATTTTTAAAGTCGGTTATGACTTAAGGAGAAGCGTACGCAAGGTACGTCATGACAGTGTTGATATGTCAAATAACTTAAGTGAGGTTTTTTAGAATCATGGCTAATCTATTCGGAACAGACAAGGATGGCAACAGGAAGAAGCAAGAAGAGATTGAAAAAACGGTTCAGGAGAAAGGGATCACACAAATCCACATGTACTTCTCCGACGTGCTTGGAGACTTGAAGCTACTGACTCTCTCTGCAAAATTGTTGCCGGAAGTCTTTGAAGGGAAGACGATGTTTGACGGTTCATCCATCGCCGGTTTTTCTTCCATCAAAAACTCAGACCTATTCTTGAGACCGGATTTAGATCGTCCACGCTACGAGCAGGATGGGGACGAGAGCATTCTCGCCTTTTTCTGTGACGTCTGCACACCGGACGGCGAACGTTACGAGTTCGACCCGCGCAACGTCTTGAAGGATGCCCTCGAGCGGGCTGCACGTGACGGCTACTCGATTTTCGTCGGCGCTGAGCCGGAATTCTTCATCTTCGACGAGAATGGTGAATTTTACGATGAGGCGGGTTACTTCTCGACACGTTCGGAAGACAAAGGGTATGAGGTCCGCCAACATATCGCCAACCGCTTGAGCGAAGTCGGTTTCAACATCGAGGCGGTCCACCACGAAGTCGCACCGGCCCAGCACGAAATCGGCATCAAATATGATGACGCGCTCCACACGGCCGACAACATCCAGTTCTTCAAAGAAATCGTTCAATTGGCAGCCCAAGAGAAAGGTGCAAAAGTATCGTTCTTGCCGAAACCGCTCCGTGACGTGAATGGTTCGGGGATGCACCTCAACATCTCGGTATGGAAGAACGACAAGGACGGCAACCCGACGGTGAACGCATTCGAAGAGCCGGAGTCAGACTACGGTCTATCGCTCACGGCCCGTCACTTCATCGAAGGGATTCTGAAGCATGCCCGCGCAACGGCTATCTTCACGAACCCGCTCCCAGAGTCGTATGAACGTCTCGTGCCAGGTTTCGAGGCACCGGTCAACATCTGTTGGAGCCCATCGAACCGCAGTTCGATGATTCGGATTCCGGCGTCACGTGGAAGCGCGACGCGCGTCGAAGTCCGTAACCCAGACCCGAGTGCGAACCCGTACTTCGCGCTTGCGGCATTGATTTATGCCGGACTCGAGGGCATCGAGCAACAGCTCGAGCCGTCGGCACCGAACGAGGACGACTTGTTCGAGTACTCGGCGAAGCAGATTGAAAGCCAAGGCATCTCGTCACTCCCGGCGACGTTCCATGAGTCGATTCAATCGCTCAAGTCGGACCGGTTCCATGATTACTTCAACCATGACTTGATCGACCGCTACTTGTCGCTCATCCAAGTCCGTAAATAAGCAACGTATACAAAAGCCCATTCCTCGGCCGAGGAATGGGCTTTTACGCTTAATGAATCCCGCGCATATACTTTTTGATGACCGGGGCGAGAGCGAACAAAATCATACTGAGTACAATCGCTGCTCCACCGATAATCCCGAAGTAGAGCATCTCGTTCTCTGGTGAATAGAAACGAACGAGCTGGGCGTTAATCCCTTGTGCCGCCGCGTTCGACAAGAACCAGAGTGACATCGTTTGGGCCGAGAAGGCAGCCGGGGCGAGTTTCGTCGTCGCCGACAGACCGACCGGCGACAGGCTGAGCTCACCAAGCACGACGATGAAGTAACTGAGGACGAGCCAGAGCGGATTGACGAGCGTGTCCGGGCCACCGAAGTAGGCCGGGAGCAAGATCACCAAGAAACTTAACCCTGCGAACAAAATCCCGAAGGCGAACTTCGTCGGGATGCTCGGCTCACGGTCACCGAGTCGGACCCAAAGCCATGCGAACACCGGAGCGAGCATGATGATGAACAACGGGTTGAGCGACTGGAACCAGGCCGGTGACAGCGTGAACCCTAAAAATTCAAGGTCGGTCCGCTTATCCGCATAACTGGCCAAAATCGTTGCGCCTTGCTCTTGAATCGCCCAGAACATGACCGAGGCGATGAACAGCGGGATATAGGCGATAATCCGTGACCGCTCGACTTCCGTCGTTTTCGGGCTACGATACATGACGATGAAATAAATCGTCGGAATCGCGATCCCGAACACACCGACGAGACCGATGAACGTGTTAATCGTGAACAACCCTTGTGGAATCAACACGGCCAACAGACCACCGATGAGGACGACTGCAATCGTCGTATACTTGATTGCGTTTTTCTTTTCAGACGGTGTCAACGGGTTCGGTACGTATGAACCGGCGAGACCAAGGTTCTTTTTCTTCGTGACCATGAAGACGACGAGACCGATGAACATCCCGACCGCGGCGAGCGCGAAGCCCCAATGGAAGCCATAACTCTTTTGAACCCCTCCGACGATCAAAGGCGAGATGAAGGCACCGAGGTTGATCCCCATATAGAAGATACTGAACCCGGCGTCACGACGACGGTCCGTCTCATTGTATAAATCACCGACGATACTCGAGACGTTCGGTTTCAAGAGACCGGTCCCGATGACGATCAACGCCATTGAGATGAACAAGAACGTCAGGCTACCCGGAATCGACAGTACGATATGACCGAGCATGATGAACACACCGCCGAAGAAGACGGCCCGGGACGTCCCGAACACACGGTCAGCGAGCCATCCCCCGATGACCCCCGACATGTAGACGAGTGCGCCATACACCGACATGATGGACAAGGCGACGTTCTGGTCGAGACCGAGACCGCCATCTGATACCTCGTAATACATGTAGAAGACGAGGATCGCACGCATCCCGTAATACGAGAACCGTTCCCAAAACTCAGTGAAGAATAGCGTGAACAACCCTTTCGGCTGTCCGAAAAAACCTTTTTGTGGCACGCTGTCCACAATTTTCTGTTTATCGATCCTTTCCATGAAAGATCCCTCCTTAACCGTATTATCATAAAAAGAATCATTATGTTTGTAAAGAATAATAGAAGCAAATATTCAAAATTTAACGAATTTGCAACGAATTAAAAAATCACACTAAACGACTAGGTTCAGTGTGATTTATATAGGTCAAGCCGTCTTTTGTTTCGCTTCGGCCGCACTGACGCGACGTCCGAGCTGCCAGTAGATGAGGCCTGACACACAACTGGCCGCCCCGACGAGAATCAAGGCGATATGTCCGGCCCGCTGATCGAAGAATAGGCTCGCCATGATTGGAGCCGTCACCCCGCCGATCAACCATTGGATACTGGCGGCCCCGTTATAGGCCCCACGCATATTCTCCGGAGCGATCAAGGCGATGAACGTCTGTTGGACCGGGGACATGATCATCTCACCGAGCGTATAGAACGCGTATACCGCGAGCAAGACGCTCACGAGGACGAGGTACGGTGTCCCGAGGGAGTAGAGGAGACGCGGCATGACCGCGATCAGGATCATGCCGACCCCGAAGATGGTCGCCCCGGCGAGCATGACGTTGCCGAACGGCTTGCGCCCGAGTTTCGAGGCAATCGGGAACTGGAACAACACGACCATGATGCCGTTCAAGGCGAGCATATAGGCGAACGGATTCTCACGGTCGGTGAACGACGGCATCGACTCGCGCAAGAACAGCGGCAACATGCTCTCGATGAGCGAGAAGCCCATCGAGATGAACACACCGGCGAAGATGAAGACGAGGAACACCTTATCGTTATAGAACACCCGTAGGACGTCCCGGTTAGACGGTGTATCGGCCTCGGTCGTCTCCGGGAGCGACTCCCGGATGAAGCGGCCGAGGACGAGCGCATAAAGGATAAAGACGAATGACGCCGAGAAGAAGATATACTGCCGGTCGATGAACAGGACGGCGCTGCCGAGGAGCGGGCCGAGCGCCGCCCCGATGTTATGGCCCATCCGCAACAGGCCGAACGCCTCGTTCATCTGTTCGGGCTCGGTCACGTCCGCCACCATCGCGCTCGCGGCCGGATGAAACAACGAGTTCGTCAAGCCGAGCATGGCGTTCAAAAGGAGGAGCGGCCAAAACGTCTCGGCGAACGCGAAACCTACGAGCGCGAGCGCGTCGCCGAGGATGGCGATCATCATGATCGGTTTACGGCCATACAAATCTGCGAGCCGTCCGCCGACGACCGAACCGATGAGGGCCATGATCGGACCGGTCGCCATGATGACACCGACCTGGATATAACTGTCGAGCTTGTCGCTGTAATAGAGGACAAGGAACGGCGCGATCATGAACATCATGACGCCGGTGATCGTCTCCCCGAGGAAGCGGATCCAAATATTGCGGTCGAGTCGTTTGAGTGATTGAATCATTAGGTTCACCTGCTTTAATTATTGGAATGTAAAAAGGGACGCAGCATGCACAAAGGCATACGCGTCCCTACGATCTTAGACATGCCTCGGAAGGCGGGCGAACGTCACGGATTCAAATCACGGAGAGGCGCCTGCCGGTCAATATGGACTTGGACGTGCGAGCGTTGAATGACTGACATCGGTACCTCTCCTTTCTGCATTGGACTGTCTTCTCTTCAAGATTATGATATTTCTGTGAAATGTGTCAACCTAAATCGTCAATGTGTCATAACAATTCATTCAAGTTCTTGCGACTGAGCCGGTAGTCGATCAAGCGCGAGAACACGACTTGAATCATCGCCGTGACCGGCACGCTGATGAACATCCCGACGAGGCCGAACAGGCTGCCGCCGATGATGATCGACGTGATGACCCAGAACGGCGTGATGCCGACGCTGTCGCCGAGAATCTTCGGCCCGAGCCAGAGTCCGTCGAATTGTTGCAACAAGAAGATGAACAAGAGGACGATGAGCGCCGTGAACGGGTCATAGAAGTAGGTGATGATGAACGCCGGGATCATCCCGAGCAGCGGCCCGACGTACGGGATGAAGTTCAAGACACCGACGATGACGCCGAGGAGAAGCGCGTATGGCGCCCCGATAATCAACAGACCGGCGACGGCCAGCACCCCGATGATGAGGCAGTCGAGCGACTTCCCGATGATATAGCGTTTAAAGATGTAATCCATCTCTTGGAAGATGTCGATCGTCGTCTTGGCTGACGCGACCGGGAACATCGCATACAACAGCCGCTTGAACATGCGGGCAAAAATCTCTTTGTCTTTTAAAAGATAAATCGAGATGACGATCCCAATCAAGAAGTTAATGAGCGTCATCGTGAAGCTCGACACGTAGCTGACCGACGACAAGACGGCCGTCTCGACCCAGCCCGAGTAGCGCTCCTCGAACCGGCTGAAATCGATGGCCTGGGCGACTGTCGCGTTATACTCTTTCAAATACGTGTTCAACTGTGACAGATACCCGTCGATTTGCCGGATATAGGACGGGAGTTCCTCGATGAGCGAGGCGAGGCTCGAATAAATGCGTGGGAACAGCGTCACCGCAGATATGACGAGAATCCCGATAAAGATGATATAGACGATCAGCAAGCCTTGATATCGTTTTAGTTGAAACCGTTCTTCTATATAGGACAGGACGGTATTCAGGAGCAGCGCGATGGCGATTCCCATAATAATCGGCGTCAGCAACTGGAACGTATAATGCATCATCTGCGAAATCGTATCCGGTTCGCTGATGACTTTCCAGAGCACGAGCAGGATCAGGCCGATCACGCTCAACTTCCAAATCAATTGACGGTTTAATTCCAAAGGTCCATCCCCTCATGTTTTAAATTTTGTAGAATAACGTTCACTTTCACTATGAACGTTTTTTTATCGGGATTCAAGAGGACATGCTCATTTTCAAAAAAGGATTGACAAGATTGGTAACGTTTGGTTAACTAAGTGACATATTACAAAAAGACAAATCGCATATAAAACACTTTCTATCAAGAGAAGCGGAGGGACTGGCCCGATGAAGCTTCAGCAACAGATTGATTCAATACTGTGCTAATTCCAGCAAGGTGACCTTGAGAGATGGAAAGGTGGTTGTTTGAATACGTCCGTATCTCGACACCCCTTTCCGCGGAAAGGGGTGTTTTTTGCATAGGAGGACTATTCATGACTGACAGACGCTCACATCTACTTAAAACGTTACCACCTCAACATTTCGTCGGACTCGCGAACGAGGTGGCCGAACTCGAACAAGCCGGCCGCGACATCATCCGACTCGGACAAGGGACGCCTGACCTGCCTACGCCTGAGCCAATCTGTGACGCGCTTCAGACGGCGCTCCTCGACGCCTCGACCCATCAATACGGTCCGTTCCGCGGTCAGGCCCGCCTGAAGCAAGCAGTGGCGACGTTCTATTTGAATGAGTATGGAGTCGAACTTGATCCCGAGACAGAAGTAGCGATTCTCATCGGCTCAAAATCTGGTCTCATCACGTTGCCGCAATGCGTACTCGAACCTGGCGACGGAATTTTGCTACCGAATCCCGGCTATCCTGATTACATCTCGGGGGCACGCCTCGCCGGTGCCGTCGTCCGTGACCTCGTCCTCCGGGAAGAGAACGGCTTCTTGCCGGACTATGAGACGCTCGATACGCAAGATGCAAGACTCATGTATTTGAACTACCCGAGCAATCCGACCGGAGCCGTCGCCTCACCCGCTTTCTTTGACGATACCGTCCGTTTCGCCCGGGAGCGGGACTTGATGGTCGTCCACGATTTCGCATATGGCAGCATCGGATTCGATGGCCATGTCCCGCCTAGCTTTCTGCAGGCGGAAGGGGCGAAAGAAGTCGGCATCGAGGTATATACGATGTCGAAAGCGTTCAACATGTCCGGTTGGCGCGTCGCCTTCGCCGTCGGGAACGCGGACATCATCGAGGCGATCAACACGTATCAGGACCACGTCCACGTCAGCGTGTTCTCGGCCATCCAGGCGGCGGCTGTCGCTGCGCTCGAGGCGCCCCGTACCATTCGCGATGACTTGGCACGACTGTACGAGGCACGGCGTGATCGCCTGATCGACGGGTTGAACCGGGCCGGCTGGGCCGTCGAACCGCCGGAAGGCTCGTTCTTCGTCTGGGCGAAAGTGCCTGAGGGTGATGCCAAGTCGTTCTCGCGGAAACTGCTGCATGAAGCCGGTGTCGCCGTCACCCCGGGCTATTTCTTCGGTTCGGAAGGGAACGGATACGTCCGCTTCGGCCTCGTCTCACCGGAACCGAAGATTGACGAGGCCGTCGAACGAATCGAGCGGTTGTTTGCCGCCTATGAGGAGGTGCGCGCATGATTCGTCAGGCCGTCCTTGAATATGACCACGCCGATGACGCGCTCGACCGTCTTGATGACTTAGTCGACGGCCGCCGTGCCCACGTCCTGCACGGTCAGAAAGGGTATGACGTCGTCCGAGCCATCTTTCCGGCCATCGCGGACTATCCGGCAACAAGGTTCAGCGGGGAGTGCACGGACTCGGAAGTCAAACGGCTCAAACCGTTGGACGCCGACGTGTTAATCGCCGTCGGAGGTGGCAAGCTCGTCGATACGGCCAAACTCGTCGCCTATCAACGGAACGTCCCGCTCATCGTCGTCCCAACGCTCGCCTCGAACTGTGCGGCGTTCACACCGCTCAGCGTCGTCTATCAGGAGGACGGGAGCTACGACCGCTACGACATGTTCCGCGTCGTCATCGAACGGGTCATCGTTGACTCACGGGTCATCTCGCGCTCACCATATGAATACTTTCGGGCAGGTGTCATCGACACGGTCGCGAAGTTTTACGAGGCCCGTTATTTGAGTGGTGACAGCTCAGCTGACGCCGGCGTCAACACCGGACTCGTCTTGGCCGAGCAGTGCGGGCGTCTCGTCGAACTTGAATTGAGCGAGCACGCTTTTGAGTCGTATAGTGACGACGTCCGCTTCGCGGTCGATCACGTGCTCGCCATCGGCGGCGCCGTCGGTGGATTTGGTGACGCCGGGACACGCGTCGCCGTGGGCCATGCGGTCCATAATGCGCTCAGCCGCTTCGAGTCGACCCACTCATTCTTGCACGGAGACAAGGTCGGCTTCGGCCTGATCATCCAAGAGCGCTTGCGGCGCTCGGCCGATGCTCCGTATTTGGAAGCTTGGTTGAAACGGTTCGGTGCCCCGACGACGCTCGAGACGCTCGGGGTCGGATTTGAGCATATCCCGGTCCTCGTCGACTCCGTCATGACGGAGACCGAGCTGCAACAGTTGCCGGAACCGCTCGATAAAAATTTTCTGAAAATAATTTTTGAAAATTTACAATTATCTATTTACAATTAAAAGAATTAAAAGTAAGATGATAACAACTTAATAGACCGATTGCTTATCAAGAGTGGTGGAGGGACTGGCCCTGTGAAACCCGGCAACCAGATCGTAATGATCATGGTGCTAATTCCAACAGACGAAATCGTCTGGGAGATGAGCGTGTCCGACTTTGACTTGTCGTGCCCGCCACTCTGAATGAGTAGCGGGCTTTCATTTTGGAGGAGGAAAACAAATGAACATCAAACAGAAAACAGTACTTGCAGGAACATCACTACTCGCCGCCATCGCGCTCTCAGCATGCGGACAATCGGACGCGAGCGAGGCGCTCAGCACGGAGTCGCTCACGATCGGCGTCACGGGCGGGCCGCACCAACAGATCGCCGAGAAAGTGAAAGAACTCGCGGCCGAAGACGGCCTCGAACTCGATATCAAAGTGTTCAACGACTATAATACGCCGAACACGGCGCTCGCCGAGGGCAGCCTCGACGTGAACAGTTATCAGACGCTCTCATTCCTAGAACTGCAAAAGTCCGATAAAGGCTATAAAATCGACGACGTGTTCAAGACCGTCGCTTTCCCGATGGGTCTCTACTCAGAGAAATTGACCGACATCGAGGACTTGAAAGAAGGTGACAAGGTCGCCGTCCCGAACGACCCGGCGAACGAGCTACGCGCGCTCCGTCTCTATGAGACAGCGGGACTCATCACGCTCAAAGAAGGATTGACAGACAAGGCGACAAAACGTGACATCGCCGAGAACCCGCTCAACCTTGAATTCATCGAACTCGAGGCGTCGCAGCTCCCGACCCAGCTCCCGGAAGTCGCACTCGCTGCCATCAACACGAACTTCGCGATGGGTGCCGGCCTGTCGATCAACGAGGACGCCTTGTTCCATGAAGACACGGTCGACAACCCGTATCCGAACTACGTCGTCGTCCGTACCGACAACAAGGATGACGAAGTCGTCGCGACGCTCAAATCGTATTATCACTCGGACGAGGTCCGGACGTTCATCGAAGAGACGTTCGACGGCTCAATCGTCCCGGCGTTTTAAGGAGGGCCTATGATCGCACTTAAAGGAATCACGAAGACGTTCACGGTAAATAAAGGTGCTGTCACCGCACTCGACGACGTCTCGCTCACCATCGAGAAAGGCGAGATCTTCGGCATCATCGGCCGAAGCGGGGCAGGAAAGAGCACGCTCATCCGCATGATCAACCTGCTCGAACGCCCGACGTCGGGCCAGGTCGAAATCGAAGGACAGGACGTCACGAAGCTCGACAAACGAGGGCTCTCGAAGCTACGTCATCGCATCGGGATGATCTTCCAACATTACAACCTGCTCAAGACGGCGACCGTCGAAGAGAACGTCGCCATCCCGCTCCGTCTCGAAGGACTCGATAAGCGGATAATCCGCGAACGCGTCGACAAGTACCTCGACATCGTCGGATTGACGGATCATCGGAAACATTATCCGGAGCAACTTTCGGGCGGACAGAAGCAACGTGTCGCCATCGCCCGCGCCCTCGCACATGAGCCGGACATCCTGCTCAGCGACGAGGCGACGAGCGCGCTCGACCCGGAGACGACCGAGTCGATTCTCGACCTGCTTCTCGACATCAATCGCGAGCTCGGGCTGACGATTTTCTTGATCACCCACGAGATGGAAGTCATCGAGCGCATCTGCGACCGGGTCGCGGTCATCGAGGCCGGCCGGATCATCGAAGAAGGGGACGTGCTCGACGTGTTCTCGGACCCGCAGCATGCGACGACGCGCAAGTTCTTGAAGACGAACCTCGATGTCCCGAAAGAGGTCGTCGAAGAATTGAGCACGCACGGGACGCTCGTCAACTTGTCGTTCATCGGCCATCAAAGTGAACAGGCCGTGCTCGCCCAATTGACGAAACGGTTCGGCTTGCTGCCGAACATCATCGGGGGCGGCATCAAAAAGCTTAAAGGAGGTCTCGTCGGTAATCTACTCGTCCATTTGGACGGCGATGAGGGCCAGACCGACCAAGCCGTCCGCTTCTTAGAGGCGAGCGGTGTGAAAGTGAAGGAGGTGACGAACTATGCTTCAGTTTTGGGAAAATTGGGGTGACTTGATTTGGACGGGGACGATTCAGACGCTCACGATGACCGGCATCGCACTCGTCATCTCGACGTTGATCGGACTGCCGCTCGGGACGCTCCTCGTCTTGACGCGACCGAACGGGCGGCTCGCCAACCGTTATTTCTACGGCATCTTGTCGAGCGTCATCAACGTCGTCCGTTCAATCCCATTCATCATTCTCTTATTCTTCATCCTCCCGTTCACCCGTTTCATCATGGGAACAACAATCGGCGTCCAAGGCGTGCTGTTGCCGCTCATCGTGTTCACGGCGCCGTATATCGCGCGGCTCATGGAGTCGGCGCTGCTCGAGGTCGACCGCGGGGTCGTCGAGGCGTATGAAGCGATGGGCATCTCGACCCGGAAAATCATCTGGTACGTGTTGATCCGGGAGGCCCGCTCTTCAATCGTGCTCGGTCTGACGATTGCGACGATCGGTTTGATCGGGGCGACCGCGATGGCAGGACTCGTCGGGGCAGGCGGACTCGGCGATATCGCCTATCAATACGGGCATCTTCGATTCGAGCCGGAGGTCATGTACGTGACCATCTTCGTCTTGATTCTACTCGTCCAATCGATTCAGTCGTTCGGCAACCGCTTGGCGGCCCGACTCAAGAAGGCATAAGAAAAGAGCTCTGCTTCGGCAGGGCTCTTACTTGTTGTCGAGCAATCGTTTCAATTCGGCAATGCGGTCATGGCGCGGGATGAACGTACGAATCTCTTTCTCGCTGAACCCGATTTGAATCCGATTGTCGTCGACGACGATCGGACTCTTCAAAATCTGGGGATGCGACGCCACGAAGCTGTACAGCTCACGGAGCGACATCTCGTCAAGGTGATCCGCCGCTTGTTTGTACACGCTCTTTTGAACGGACAACAGGTCGGTCGTCCCGTTCTCGGTGAGGCGGAGCATGTCTTTGAACTCGGTGAACGACATCCCTTGGTCGGTCAATTTCTTCTCGATGAACGGGATGTTCTGCTCACGTAACCAATCGATCGTCTTACGGGAAGAACTGCAGCTTGTATGTGTGAATACGGTGACCGTCACGGCAACCACTTCTCCTTTACGTAAGTATGGACTTGTTTATTTTCTCTCATACATACGTGACGGACATCGAATATGTTTCAAATCACATATACTTTTTTCGACCGAACAGACGATTTGTCGGTCCTCACTTCGGGTACAAGACGAGAGAGACTACATCTTAGGAGGGGTTCACATGTTTGATTACACGGTCAAGACCGATCAGACGGTCGAAGCGGTCGTCGAGAAGCTGAAAACGACGCTCAAAGAGGAAGAGTTCGGGGTGCTTTGGGACTTCAATTTGAGTGAGACGCTCGAAGAGAAAGGCCAAGCGATTGATGGAGACTACCGCATCCTCGAAGTGTGCAATCCAAAAGAAGCGAAAAAAGTCATCACGGCGCACCGGGAAGGCGGTTATTTCCTCCCATGCAAGCTCGCCGTCTTCACGAAAGACGGGTCGACCCATGTCGGGATGCCAAAGCCGACGAAACTGATCGAACTGATCGAGGATGAGTCGCTCCAAGCTGTGGCACGCGATGTCGAGACGAGATTGACCCGAGCCATCGATAAAACTGTGTAACGGTCATTGAACCCGTCCAGGTCGTCGGACGGTTTTTTTCGTGTTCCCTCCTAAAGTAATATAATGGTAAAATTGGTACAAATAAATGGTGAGGGGCGGATGATTTGAAAAAGTTAGTCGGTTTATTTGTACTATCCACAGGCTTATTGGTTGGTTGCGGTGGGGAAAAGCCGGACGTCGTAAACTTGTCTTACGTCGACGCGCATTGGACCGTCAGTAAGTATGCCAAGGAGGAGTTGATTTCCCTTCATTCAGCCGACGAGACGCTTGAAGCCTGTAGCGGTAAGTTGACGACCGAGCTGGAAGGCGACTTGATTGTGTTCGATACGATCGTGGCGAACCGCTATCCGATGACGGACACGGGTGAGGAGTATGCGTTCAAGGCCGTATCATATATGAAAGGGGATGAGAATTATGTGCTTTGTCGTGACACGGTCTCGAACCGCTTCTCGGCGGAAGTGATCGAGTCGTTCCCTGACGATGTGGACGTATCAACGGGGACACCGATCGGTCGTTATCCAATCGTCGGTCCGGCCGATAAGTCCGCCAAAACCGCCTTACGGGATGCCGATGAATTGAACGAGTCAGGCAACCGGATTGAACCGTTCCTCGAAACGCTCGTCGCCTTTTCCCCGGCTCTGTACGGTGAGATTGAAGTAGAAATCGGGGGAATGCCGAGTCCATATCCGTTGTTCTCGTTCGATCCGTCGATGGCCAGCATGAAAGACATCAAAGTAGCGATCGGTTACGACACGATTACTGAGAAACCGTATTTGCTGCTCATGTTTGCGGACCTTTATTTCTCGGTGACTCCACTCGAGTCGATGATTGACCAAACCGCAGAAGGGCTTACATATGAAGCGTTGAGCGTCGAGCGCCTCCCCCTCGAGACGGAGCTCATCCCGGACCAGACTTATCCATTGTATGAGTTCACCTATACTCGTGACGGAAAAGTCGTCAATGAGACGATGACGTTCACATACCGCACCTCTGACTTATTATCGACAGCGGAACGAAAGCAGCTCGAGACACACCCCGACGAAGACTACATGCCACTTGTGGTCGGTCCACTCGTTTATCTTCATCAACAGCCGTTCAACCCGGAATCTCCGTTGTCATACCCGGTTCTTTTAAAAGCAGCGGGGAACGATATGGATGACCTCGTCCAAGCAATCGATTCCGCTGAACCGACGAAGCGTCAAGGTGATGAAGGCGACTATCCGCTTCTAACAATCGTCGATGGACACAAGGGACAAGAGTTCGAGGTGACGTATAAACAGCGCTCGAAAAAGATGGATATTTACGTGACCGACCGCTCGACCGACGAGACGTACAAACTGACGAGCGAAGGGGCCGAGACGTTCTTGTCCTACTTCCCTGACTTGAAGAAGAAATGAGTGGCTTGAACATGAAGAAACGAGCGTTGATGTCATTGTCACTGTTATGGTTGACGGCAGGCTGCTCGGAAGACGTGGACGTCGTCCGCTATGGCCATATCGAGGAGCACTGGCAAGCCGAACGGGTTACGTTGAACAGTCAAGAGCCTGTAGTGGATGCCGAAACAATTTTGAACCAATGTGAAGACAAGGAACGACTGACCGAACTAGATGGAGAGACGTTTTCAATCCTCGGGATGGCGTATGCGACCCGGGCCCCGCTTATGAATGATGACTATTATGGATATAGTTTTAATGAAGTGACCTATGTCGAGGGGGATACAATCTATGCGCTCTGTAAATCAGACCGGATGGACGGGATGGAAGGGTACGGGGCCGTCGAGCTTGCAGAAAGACCTGCCTACTTGAAAGACGAGGTCGGCACGGAGATTTCGTTCCTTCCGACCGTCCATATCGCGACCGCAAATGAACGGGCTGCGTTACATAAGCCGGACGCCTTCTATGACAATGGACAAGACATGGAACCGTATCCGGTCACACTTATGAGGATTTCGCCTGGATTTAGCGGCACGGTTGAGATTGGGATTGAAGAAGGGGGCTACTTTAACCCATTCTTCCACTTTTTGCCGAACCTTAGACCGTCCGATGTGTTTATCGCATTAGGACGAGATAAGGCCACGAACATGCCTCATCTGCTCCAGTCTTATGGTGGAGACAAGGCTCGCTATTCCTCCTCCATTTTACAAGATGCCGATTTGCTCAACGGGGCTGACAGTTTAACCTTCCGTCGAATCCATAACGGTGGCACGATGGAACCGATGACACCTTATCCGCTATATGACCTCACGATTGACGTGGACGGACAAAACGTAACAAAAACCGTGTCGATGCGCTATCGAACGAGCCCTCTCCTTACAGATCCTGCAGATCTAGACGAGATAGCGGTCGCTTACCTCCATCAGTATCCGTATCACCGCGAAGTCCCGCTCCCTTACCCTGATGCGGTGAATGTTAGAGGCGAGGCGTATGATCGATTGATCGAAGCCATCGAGACCGCGCGCCCGTCGACGAAGAGTGGTGAGACGGAAGACTATAAGTATTTGACGCTGTTGCACGGGAATCTCGGTCAACAGTTCGATGTCAGTTACCAGCAACGGTCGAAGAAAGTCGATGTCTTCGTGAAAGACGTGAAGTCCGGGGAAGTGTTCAAACTGTCGAGCGCTGGGGCGGAGACGTTCCAAGAGTTATTCCCACAGGCTTTCGAATGAACGGATTGGTTGTAAATCGAGGAGGAATGTTCTGTTGAAACGCATGTTAGTTGGATATGTCATCTGCGCGGGACTGTTGCTTGGAGGTTGTGCGAGTAGCGAGGAAGACGTGGATCCGTCTCGTATCGAGTACCATACGATACATACTGATGGGGAATACGGGCCGACACGCACCATTACCGACGCTGAGACGAATGCCGAGCTTGATCGAACGACGGAGGAAGTCGAGTGGGAAGACCAGCCCGTCCCGATCGAGCGGGAACCGGATGTGAAAGCGACGTTCGTGTTCACGCCGAACGATGCGCCAGAACGTTCACTCGACTTCGGGATTTGGTACGAAGAACAGATAATCGGCGGCATCGATCCAAAGGACAGCCGGGGTGAACTCACGGCCGACCAAGTCACGCTGTTCAAATCAATATTCGATGACCAGGAATGATAGGGGACCCGTGCATGGCACGGGTCCTTTGTTCATGGACTTAGCAGTGAACCAACTGGAAAACACTTCAAATTCAAGATATTGACTCGATTTCAAAAACCGACGCTATTCAGGAATTTTCGCACAGGGTACACTAGAATTCCGCTACATTCCAGGAATAAAGCACTAAAGGAAATCGAGAAAAGAAGGTAGGAATAATCGGAATGGAACTGACAAAGTTTGCTAGCCTCTCATCCCCTGAGGTGCTCCGTGCCCTCGAGGCCAACGTGGCGATGATCCGATTCGACCGTCAACGACGCGTCGTCGATGTGAACGACCTCTTCTCCAAGGCAATGAAATATAAACGTGACGAAATTATCGGGATGCACCATCACTTGTTCTGCACGCCAAGTTTCGTCAGCAGTCCGGACTATCAAGCGTTTTGGAACAAGCTGTTCGACGGCTTCAGTTCGGCCGACAAAATCGAGCGCATCGACGCCCGCGGTGATTCAATTTGGCTCGAAGCGACCTATATGCCAATCTATGAACAGGATGAAGTCGTCGGCGTCGTCAAAATCGCCTCCGACATCACGAGTCGCCAACAGACGATCGAAGAATACGCGCGCTCGTTCCGTGACATGGCCGCTAATCTTGACGACCGGGCCCGGCGTGGCATGGAAGAGAGTCAACAGTTGAAACGGACGATCGAACGCCTTGATGCGGACTCGAATCAAAACTTGAAAACGCTCACGAACTTGCAAGAGCAGGCCGCCGAGATCACGAAAATCGCTAGCACAATCAAGGAAATTGCCGCCCAGACGAACTTGTTGTCGCTCAACGCCGCCATCGAGGCCGCACGGGCAGGTGAGCACGGTCTCGGCTTCAACGTCGTCGCGACCGAGGTCCGGAACCTGTCACGTCTCGTCGAACGCGCCGTCATCGAAGTGCGCGCGAACACGGACGGGATGAACAAAGAGCTCGTCTCAATCGTCGACGGCGTATCCCGCTCCAGTACAGACATTCAAGAGAGTGTCCGCATCATGGAACAGACGCTTGAGCGGTTCGAGCATATCGAACAGTCGGCCGAATCGCTGAACGGCACAGCCGAGCGGTTCACTTCCGCCATTTAAAAAACCAATCGGACATGCCTCCTGACAAGGGACACGTTCAATTGGTTTTTTTGATTTGCAGCGTATGGCCATGCTGTTTCAACCAGGCCATCGCGCCGGCGACGTTTGGATACACTGACGCAAGCTTCGACCAGAACGCTTTCGAGTGGTCGAAATGAACGAGATGGACCCATTCGTGGGCGATGACATAATCCATGACGTCCTGCGGGGCGAGCATGAGCCGGACGTTGATCGAGATCGTCCCGGTCGAGCTGCATGACCCCCAGCGCGTCTTTTGGTGGCCGATGCGGATTCGTTCCGCCTTCACACCAAGTTGACGTTCATAGTGGGGGGACCTTTCCATCACATAAGCGAGGGCCCGTTCTCGTAGCCAGACCTCGTACGCTTTCCGAAGCGATGATTCGTCCCACTTCGCAGGACAGTAAAAGTTTTCGCCGTCGAAGCGGAACCTTGTCTCGGTATTGCTTTTCACGAGCGAAAACGTCTCTCCGTGCAAAAGCAGTCTGTCGGCTGGTAAGACGTCACGCTTGGGCAGTGCCGCGAGGCGATCTTCGATCCAGCCGGCATGTTCCGTCAATATTGTCTCGACGACTCGGTTCGGGAGCCTAGCTGGAATCCGCAGCTCGATGCCGTCCGGCGTCACGAAGAAAGCCGCCCGTTTCCGGCGTTTATGGCGGATGACGGTCACGGTCATCGGGTTCACCTCCTTGAAGTATCTCGGTCGATTATAGCCGACGCGTCTCGAATCCGCCATCGTTTTGCGGACTCGAACGCTCGTTTTTTGTTACAGTAGGAGTAGGAGGGATGAACATGAAATCAATCTTACATCAATCGCTTGACCGGACGGGAACGGATTCGGTGAAATGGGACGGGCTCGACCGCTGGTTCCATTTGACAGATGACGTCTTGCCGCTGTGGGTCGCAGACATCGATATCCGCACGGCACCGTCCATCTCGGAGGCGCTGACGGCACGGGCCGCGACAGGAGAGTTCGGGTACACATTGTTCTCGAGAGAGGCGCAAGCAGCCGTGAGTTCTTGGTATGACCGTCGTCACGGGCTCAAGGTCGATGCCGATCACGTCTTGTTCTCGAGTGGCGTCGTACCGGGATTGACGCATATCGTCGAGGCGTTGACGGAGGAAGGGGATGGGGTCGTCATCCAGTCGCCCGTCTATCCGCCATTTCATGAACTGGTCACCGGGTTGAAACGGGAGTTGCTCGACGCTCCGCTCCGTCAAGTCGATGGTCGCTACGAGATGGACTTTGACGCGCTCGAGACACAGATGCAGAAGGCGAAGTTGTTCTTGCTCTGCTCGCCGCACAACCCGGTCGGACGGGTATGGACCGAGTCCGAGCTGAAGCAAGTCGTCGAGCTGGCACGTCGCCATGACGTCATCCTCGTCGCCGATGAAATTCATGCCGACTTGACCTATCCGTCACAACGGCATACCGCCCTCAATCGCCTCGATGACTCGGTCATCACGGTGAGTGCACCGTCGAAGGCGTTCAATATCGCGGGGCTGTTCGCGTCGTACATCATCTGTCCGGACGATGCGATGCGAAAACGGATTATCCAAGTCCAAAACAAACACCATGTGTTACCGACACCGTTCGCGAACACGGCCATCATCGCCGCCTATTCCGACTCACGGGCCGAGCGTTGGCTCGACCAATTGACGGCCGAACTCGAGGAGCAGGCGACGTACCTCGTCGAGCGGTTCCAGGAAGAGCTGCCCCAATTGAAGACGTACATGCCTGAGGCGAGTTATCTCCTCTGGATCGACTTCAAGGCGCTCAATTTCGAAACGGAACCGCGGAAGAAGTGGTTGCACGAGGAAGTCCGTCTGTTCTTGTCGCCAGGTCACCCGTTCGGGGAGTCGGGCGAGACGTTCGAACGCCTCAATTTCGGGACGTCGCGCGCTATCGTTGATGAGGCGCTTCAGCGTCTCACCGAACATGCTGACGGAAAGGCGTTTGTATGAATCAAGAAACGGGAAAAATTTCACAATGAGCCACACGAGAACGATGGCCACGGAAAGCGAGTGAATGCGAATGGAGACGATCAATTGGAAAAAGAAGATGGAGGAACAACTGAGGCGTAGCGGATTCACGTTACAAGTCGAGAACATGGCCAACCTCGGTCTGACGGAGATTCATGCGTCATCATCCCCATTGATCTCGTATCCGCTCCGGATTCGCCTGTACGTCCGCATGGGGTGGCTCATGTGCACGGTCGATGCGACATCGGTCGACCGGAACGAGGACCATCCGCTGTTCGAACGGATGATTGCCGCCGTGTTCGAGCGCATCGTCCGACACTTGTATCACGCCTATGACTTCCATGTCTTGACGTATATCGGCAATACCGGCAACTATATCGCACCGAAAGAATCAGAGACGGGAGAAATCGTGCGCTTGCTCGCGCAACTGTGGACCGACCGCTCCTATCTGCACCTCGAGACGTATGAAGAGTATCCGGCCCTATATGTGACACCACCTTGGGCGCACCAAGCCTACGCGTTCGAAAGCACCGAGGACGAATGGATTATCTATGCGGGCCGGAGCGGCCGTCCGGCGACGGACTATCGCGCCGACGGGACGGAGCTCAAACCGCATCGACTGGCCGAAGGGGACCTGTTCTTCCCGGTGCATCGCATCAAAAAGGACCGCGGCACCCTCGCGCTCGCCGAATGGATACGGCTTGAGCGTCGCGAGGTCGAGGATTTCATGCTCGCCTTCATGAACACGATTCAGAAATTCGATCCCGCCTTCGGCTTTTCCTGGGGTGGGACCGATACGTTCTTTCATGGGGTGCCGGTCGAACCCTATGCGCAAGTGCTTCGGCTCGAGAGCGGGAAACGACGTTACCGGGTCATGAACAACTCGGCTAAGCGACTGTTTGCCGTCGCGGACGACCCGCTCAAATGTTTGAAGGAAGTGGAACAGACGCTCCGGACGGTCCGTTTGCCTGAGCGGCGGGTCTCCTCGCTCGGACAGCTCGTGATGGGCATTTGGCAACAGTTTGAGCTTGATGAATCGACCTATATCCAAGAAGTCGCCTATCGTGGCATTTCCCAGTTCCAAATTGAAGAAAAGATTGGCCACGCCTTGGCGAACCGCCAACGCGTCCGTTGGGTCGAGAAGACCGATCCTCACCAATCCATCATTGAGTTCGCCCATTTGCGGATTTCATTCCCGAAACGACCACCCGGCATCGTCACCGTCGAGCCGGTTGAATCTTCCTATGAGAGAGGTGCCCTATGAGAATCGTTGACGCACGTGCCATGCCAATCAGCCATGAGGATTTGATTGCCGTCACCGAAACGTCCATCTACTATCGAGAGAAGACCGGCGAGACGAGTTTCTCGATCTATCGCTATGATGAAGCGGACGGTACCGTCACGCCGATCAGTCATCGCGCCTATGAAGACTATGGGATCTCGAAGCTGTTCGTCAGTGACGCCCGCGTCTATTTCTTGAATGAGATACCAGACCGGACGGGTGTCGTCCGCACGGAGTTGATTGCGTTCGACTATCGCTCTGGACGAGAAGATGTGCTCGCGACGTTCGAGAAACGTGGTAACAGCACGCTCTATTGGGTTCTCGCGGACCGTTACTTCCTCTTCCTGACGAGTTTCGGAGATACCGATGAGGCATGGCTGTATGATGCGGAGACGTCGTTCCAAGAGCGAATCCGTGACGAGCGACTCGTCGGACATGCCGGTAAGTTCCGTGAGCTCTATCTGTTCTCGACCGAGCTCGATGGCATTCCATATATCGTCTGCAACGCCCGCTTGGACGAGTTTGCCTATTACGAGGCACTCGAGGACGGTCGGGTCTTCCCGGACGATTCGATCGACCATTCGGAGGCGATTCTGATTTGTTCGCTCGACGAGGCGGTCGAGGCAGTTAGGTCCCGTCAAGATGAGATTCCGTTCGAGGACTTAATTCGTCTGCACGGGGAAGGGGACACGGTCCAATACTTGGGTGAACGGAACAAGCGACTTCGGTTCTCGACTTTCGTCGACGAGGCGAACGAGGAGACGATTTATGAGTTGACAGCACCGGACGTGCTCCGCGAGGTGGCGGTGGTCGACTGGGGCGCCTACGAGCCGATTGACTTCACGTATGACGATGTCAGTTCCACTATTTTCATTAAAGTGGAAGAGTCAACGGACCATACCGAATTGATTGACGCGACGACCGGGGCCCGCTTCCTCGACACGGCTCCTTTCGAGCGCGTGCTCGCCTCGAACTATTTCATCCATGAGTCGGCGGCAGATGGAACAGGTGGGGGCGTGACCGTGTTCAATCTCGAAACAAATGAGCGGCAAACGTTCGAAGACGCCTATTACACGGTGCTCGATGAGACGATTGTCATCCTATCGACGAAGCAGTTATAACGAAAACACCTGAACCAATCCATGTGATTGATTCAGGTGTTTTATAATGGTTTACATAATAAGTTATCGTAAACCTATCATAGCTTGTTTTTTCTTCTCGTCGCCGATATGGGCATAGACTTGCGTCGTCGCCACCGATTCGTGACCGAGCAACTGTTGAATCGTCAACACATCGATGCCGCTCATGGCGAGCCGTGAGGCGAATGTATGACGTAGTTTGTGTGGTGTCACCTGTTTATGCGTCAAGAACGGCAAATACGGTTTCAAGCGGTCGATGTGGCCTTTTAACGTGTGTTGCACCGTCCGCACCGAGATGCGCTTGCCTCGCTCCGATTGGAATAGCGGGCCTGACCCGTCACGTCGATAGGCGTCGAGGAGCGGCTCGAGCGGGGAGGCGATCGGAATGACCCGTTCTTTATTGCCTTTCCCGATGACGCGAATCGTCCCGCTCTCGCGGTCGATATCGTTCCAATCGAGGCCGACGAGTTCCGAGACGCGCATCCCGGTCAACCCAAGCAGTTGAATCATCAAAAAATCGCGGTCCCGGTTGCGCTCGTACCAACTCGCCTCGCGGTCGGACATGCCGACGTTGCTGCGGACGAGCGTCGAGAAGTCGAGCCACTCCTGCTCCGTCAAATAGACCGGGTTGCGTTTGGCACGCTTCGGCCGCTCGACCGCCTGGAACGGGTTGTGGGCCGTCACGCCCGTCTCAATCAAATAGTTGAACAGCGATTGCATCGTGGACAATTTACGGTTGATGACGCTCGGCGCGTTATCGAGCTCGAGTGCGAGATACGTCGCGTACGCCTCGGCCCCCGCGTGATCGAACTCGACGAACGAGTCAATCTCGACCGTCGAAGGGTCGACCTCAGATGCGCTGGCGGCCTCGACCCAGCGGAAAAAATCTAGAAAGTCATACAGATAGCGCTGCGCGGTCTGTTCCGAATAATGTTTGGCTGCCAGGTGATTCAAAAAACGCTGGATGAAGCTCGGCATGCGCTCGTAGCCGCTCAAATTGAAACGTTTCGTCGCGACCTTGGTCGGTGCTTGTCCGAGCTGGCGGAATATACTCAAAAGATCTCTCCTTGCTTACTGATGGATTGACGTGACGATTCGGTCTTTGCCTTCTTGTTTACCGGCCCGGAGCCGGTCGTCCGCCTCTTTGACGAGCGTTTCGACGGCCTCGAATCCAGTTCGCGTCGTGACACCGAACGTCATCGTGACGCTGAGACGACGGCCGTCATAAATTGTCTCGAGTGATTTGATGCGTTGCCGCAAGCGGTCAATCGTCTCCGTGGCCTCTGCAGTGGACTGGTCCGCCAAGAAGATGAGGAACTCCTCGCCACCCCAACGGACGGCTATCCCGTCGGTTCGGGCAAGCGCGGAGGCGACTTGCTTGAGTACGAGATCGCCGCAGTCATGACCGTGTTGCTCATTGAACGCCTTGAAATGGTCGATGTCCCCTAGAGCGACGGCGTATGGCCGTCCATTGATGACGGCTTCGCGAATCTCATCTTCGACCAATCGGTAACCGGTCGTCCGATTATACAACCCGGTCAGCCCGTCCCGTGAGGCGAGCGTGTGCAACCGTTCGTTCGTCCGCTCGAGCTCGGACGTCACTTCGACGACGGACCCTTCGAAGACGAAAGACAGACCAGCAATCAAGGCGATCGTCGACAAGAGACAAAAGAGGCCCAATATTTGCTCGAAGGACGGCGTGAGCGGTTGCGTCCCTGTCGTCACATTCATATATAGGAAACCGTAGATGGTCATGGCGAGTATCGTCGAGGCGACCCGGATGGACCGACGGACGTTCGGCATGAAGAACACTCCATAGGCGACCATGATGATGAAGTAGTGGACGTTCGCACCCCAACCGAGCACGACCGTCGAGATGATTGCGTTATAGACGACCTCAATGAACAGACCGACGAAGAACGCCCGATAATATCGTTTATGTACAAAATAAAAGGATAGCGTGTAATACAGAATGCTGAGTAGATTCGACCAGGCGAGTACCGTGACGCCGAGTTGCCAAAACGTGATCAAGAACACGACGTGGATGAGCCAAGCGAGCGCGTTCCCGTAAAAAGTGATGCGGTAATTATATAGTGTACCGCGACGTTCCTCATAGGCAGTTCCCACGCGAACACCTCCTGAACCTTAGTATACCGAACTGCCATCGATTTGCCCATGGGCGTTCGAGAAACGAGTCAATCTTGCTATCTGAAACGCTTTAAATCGGTCCTTATGATTGCGTGAAATAGATATTTCACGCAACGTTCGTCCGCACGGGATTTTCCTCCGAGACACACATCGACCTGCCAACCGGAGAAATAACGTCGTATAATCCGGTTTACATAATTAGTTATGGTGAACCAATTGATTTGTTTTAAAAATTTGAAAGAGTTACAGTTGTATGATAAAAGAAAATAAAGCTTGAAACGGTGATTCAGGTAAAGGTACACTGAGAACGTAAACAAAAGGGGGATTTCAGGATGGACGATCAACGTTTGAAACAATGGCTCACCGAGGCGAAGACGATCGCTGTCGTCGGCGTGTCAGCGAACCCGAACAAGACCGCGAACCAAATCGCAGACTATTTGATCTTGCAAGGTTACACAGTCATCCCTGTCAATCCGACGCTCGAGACGTGGAACGGACGCAAAGTCTATCCGACGGTCGAGAGCATCCCGGGGCGCGTCGATATCGTCGACGTCTTCCGACGCAATGAGTATTTGGCCGGCGTGGCTGAAGATGCCGTCCGACATGGGGATGTCGGTCTCGTCTTCAACCAGCTCGGGCTCACCAGCCCGGACGCCGAGCGGATCGCTCGCGATGCCGGACTCGACTACATCGAAAATCGATGCATCTATGTCGAGCACGCCCGCCTTCTCGGTTAAGACCTACCTCCTTGGTAGGTCTCCTTTTTTTCACGAGCCCCGCTCGCGGAGGGAGGCTTGCCAGAATCCAAAAACAGCTATACAATAGGATAGAAAAACGAACGTGTGTTCGAAATTGAGGTGACGAAGATGTCAACAGACTTATTTAATTACAATGAAGACGCCATCCAGGTGCTCGAAGGACTGACTGCTGTCCGGAAACGTCCGGGGATGTATATCGGTTCGACCGACCATCGCGGCTTGCACCATCTCGTCTATGAGATCGTCGATAACGCAATCGATGAGGCGCTCGCCGGATTCGGTGGCCAAATCGATGTGACCATCCATAAAGATGACGCGATCACGGTACGAGATCACGGGCGTGGGATGCCGACGGGGATGCACGCCTCCGGGAAACCGACGCCAGAGGTCATCTTCACGGTCCTTCACGCCGGCGGTAAGTTCGGCCAAGGCGGCTACAAGACGTCAGGTGGACTCCACGGGGTCGGCGCCTCGGTCGTGAACGCACTCTCGAGCAAGGTCCTCGTCACGATTTATCGCGACGGCAAAGTGTTCGAGCAGACGTTTGCCGACGGCGGGATCCCGCAGACGACGCTCCTCGAGACCGGAAAGACGCGTCAGACGGGGACGAGCGTCTACTTCAAACCGGACGCCTCGATCTTCTCGACGACGACATATAACTACGACACGCTCGCTGAACGGCTCCGTGAATCGGCATTCCTGTTAAAAGGATTGACGATCACGTTGACGGACGAGCGTTCGGATAAAGAAGAGACGTTCCATTACGAGGAAGGGATCGCCGAGTTCGTCCAATATTTGAACGACGACAAGGCGACGCTTCATCCGATCGTCTATTTCGAAGGGACGGAGAACGATATCGAGCTCGAGCTCGCCTTCCAGTTCACGGACGCCTATTCTGAGAACGTCCTCTCGTTCGTCAACAACGTCCGGACTCGTGACGGCGGCACGCACGAGGTCGGCGCCAAGACGGCGATGACCCGCATCGTGAACGAGTACGCCCGTAAGAACGGATTGTTGAAAGAAAAAGACAAGAACCTTGACGGCGGCGACGTCCGCGAAGGCTTGACGCTCATCGTCTCGGTACGGATCCCGGAAGAGTTCCTCCAGTTCGAGGGGCAGACGAAATCGAAACTCGGTTCGCCCGAGGCCCGTACGAGCGCTGATGGTGTCATGGCCAAACAACTGACGATCTTCCTCGAGGAGAACCCGCAGATGGCGACGATGCTCATCAAGAAGGCGATCCGCGCCGCCCAGGCCCGCGAAGCCGCCCGGAAAGCCCGGGAAGAGGCGCGCAACGGCAAGAAAAAGAAACGTTCGAGCATCTTGAACGGGAAACTGACGCCGGCGACGTCGAAGAACGCCGCCAAGAACGAACTGTTCCTCGTCGAGGGTGACTCGGCCGGCGGTTCGGCCAAACAGGGCCGCGACCGGACGTTTCAGGCCATCCTGCCGCTGCGCGGGAAGGTCATCAACTCGGAGAAGTCGAAACTCCAGGACATCATGAAGAATGAGGAAATTAACACGATCATCCACGCGATCGGGGCTGGGGTCGGCCATGACTTCGAGCTCGAGGACTGCAATTTCGACAAAATCATCATCATGACCGACGCAGATACGGACGGGGCTCACATCCAAGTGCTCCTGTTGACGTTCTTCTTCCGTTATATGCGCCCACTCGTCGAGGCCGGCAAAGTGTTCGTCGCCTTGCCACCGCTCTATCGGATTTCGAAAGGGAAAGGCAAGTCGGAACAGTTCGAGTACGCTTGGGACGAAGAAGCGCTCGAGAAGCTCGTCAAAGTGTATAAGAAGGGCTATATCCTCCAGCGCTACAAAGGTCTCGGTGAGATGAACGCCGACCAGCTATGGGAGACGACGATGAACCCCGACACACGGACGCTCATCCGCGTCACGGTCGACGACGCTGCCGTCGCCGACAAGCGTGTCTCGGTGCTCATGGGAGACAACGTCGCCCATCGCCGGGAATGGATCGAGGAGAACGTCGCCTTCGGCCTCCAGGAAGATGATTCGATCATCGCCAATGAACACGTGACTAAAGCGATTGAGGAAGTGATGTAACGATGTCGACGATTCAACATATTTTAAACTTGTCGCTCGAACAGGTCGTTGGTGACCGCTTCGGGCGTTACTCGAAATATATCATCCAGGACCGGGCCCTCCCGGACGCGCGCGACGGCCTCAAACCCGTTCAGCGCCGCATCCTGTATGCGATGCACCATGAAGGCAACACGAACGAGAAACCGTACCGCAAATCGGCCAAGACGGTCGGGAACGTCATCGGTAACTATCACCCGCACGGTGACAGTTCCGTCTATGAGGCGATGGTACGCCTATCGCAGGACTGGAAGTTGCGTTACCCGCTCATCGACATGCACGGGAACAACGGCTCGATGGACGGCGACTCGGCCGCCGCGATGCGGTATACCGAGGCCCGTCTGTCGAAGATTGCCGGCGTCATGCTGACGTCGATCTCGAAGAACACGGTCGACTACACGCCGAACTTCGACGATTCGACCGAAGAGCCGCTCGTTTTGCCGTCACTCCTCCCGAACTTGCTCATGAACGGGACGACGGGAATCTCTGCCGGTTACGCGACCGAGATTCCGCCGCACAACTTGACCGAGGTGCTCAACCTCGCCATCGCCCGTCTGAAAGGTGAGGTCGAGACGACGAATGACGCGTTCCGTTATATGCAAGGACCTGACTTCCCGTCTGGCGGAATCGTCATGGGCAAAGACGGCATCTTGAAGGCGTTCGAGACCGGAAAAGGCAAGGTCATCATCCGTGCCAAATCGGTCATCGAGCCACTTAAGGGAGGTCGTGAACAGATTACCATCACCGAGCTCCCGTATGAGGTGAACAAGGCGAACCTCGTCAAGAAGATGGAAGAGCTCCGTCTCGACCGCAAAGTCGAAGGCGTCGCCGAAGTCCGTGACGAGACTGACCGGACCGGTGTCCGCGTCGTCATCGAGTTGAAGAAGGAAGCCGATGCGGAAGGTGTGCTCCATTTCTTCTTGAAGCATACCGATCTGCAGCTCGCCTATAACTACAACATGGTCGCCATCGTCAACCGGACACCGAAACAGATGGGACTCTTGTCGATTATCGACGCATACTTGAAGCACGTCGAAGAGGTCGTCACTCGACGCACGACGTTCGAGCTCGACCAGGCGAAGAAACGCGCCGAGATCGTCGATGCGCTCGAACAGGCCATCTCGGTCCTTGACGAGACGCTCGAACTCATCCGTTCGGCCAAAGACAAGTCCGAGGCGAAGCAGAAGCTCATGGAGCGGTTCTCGTTCTCAGACCGTCAAGCCGAAGCGGTTGTCATGCTCCAATTGTATCGTTTGACGAACACGGATATCGTCGAACTGCAAAAAGAGGCGAAGGCGCTCCAAAAAGAGATCGCTCGCCTCGCTAACATCTTGAACGTCGACGCGACGAAACGGAAGCTCATCTCGAAAGAGTTGACCGCACTCCGTGACGAGTACGGCGACGCACGACGCTCGGTCATCGAGTCCGAGGTCGAAGAGTTGAAACTGAAGACAGAGGTCATGATCGCCGTCGAAGAGACGATGGTGTTCGTCAGCCGCGACGGGTACGTCAAACGTTCATCGATGCGCTCATATGGCGCCTCGAGCGACGAGATGCCGGAGATGAAGCAGAAAGACCGTCCCGTCCTCGTCACCCAGGCGATGACGACGGACCACTTGCTCGTATGGACGAACAAGGGCAGTTACTTGCTCATCCCGGTCCATCAGATTCCAGAGTCGAAATGGAAAGACGCCGGTCAGCATGTCGCCAACCTCGTGCCGATCGAAGGCGAACAAGTCGTTTCGGCCGATGTCGTCTCGACGTTCGACACCGACGCGCACTGTCTGTTCGTGACGCGTGAAGGCATGGTCAAACGGACACCGCTCCGTGACTATGACGCCCAACGCAAGTCGAAGGCGCTCATGGCGCTCAAACTGAAAGGCGACGACGAGGTCGTCTTCGCCGGCATCAGTGACGGGCCTGGCCAACTGTTCCTCGTCTCTGAGCGCGGTTACGGCCTCTGGTTCAAAGAAGATGACGTGCCGGTCGTCGGTCAGCGCGCTGCTGGCGTCAAAGCGATGAACTTGAAGGATGGGGACATGGTCGCCGATGCTTTCGCCTTCTTCACACCGCCACTGTTCGTCCTCGTGACGCAACGTGGAGCGGTCAAGAAGATGAAGCTCGAGGATCAGTTCGACTGCACGAACCGCAACTTGCGCGGGACGATGCTCATCCGCGAAGTCAAATCGAAACCGCACCAGATTCGTCGCGTGCTCCCGGTGCATGACGATGAAACGCTCCACATCATCGGGAAAGAGAAAGCGAAGACGGTCAAAACGAAGCAGTTGACGCTCTTGGACCGCTACGCCAACGGCTCGTTCGTGTTTGATGAAGAGACATTCGGAGAGATTGAGGACGTGTATCTCGATTGAGATCGAACTAAAGAAAACCCTGTACCAGAGACCATTGTCTTTGATACAGGGTTTTTCTTATGGATTCAAAGCTCGGCCTCTATCAGATAGCGCTCCAAATCGGCCTGTTGGCGCAAGTGATGACGGGTATGCATCTCGATGAGGTCGTACCACTCCTGTGCGTTCAGCCAGCCAAAACCACCATGCCGGGCTTTGACGTCACGGTTCGCCGAGCGGACGAGCGGTTCAAGTCGCTTCAAACGCGCAGACAACTCGTCGAGTCGTCGCTCGAGCGTCTCCCGCTTGTCCGTGTTGTTCGGAGGTTGGTTCATCTCATCAGGTAAACGGATTTTAATCGGAGGGAACCCACCGGCTTGAAACAATCGTTCACCGAATTCGGTCTTTCCAAGCGGTTGCTCTTCGCGTGAAGCGAGACACCGTTCAATCTCGTCTGCATATTCCTTGGCCACCACGATGATATGGTCGTACATCTGCCCGATTGACCAGACGTCTGCTGCTGCCTGGTAGCGCAACTGCCGTTCGGTATAGCCGTCCAAGTCTGCTTTGAACTGGGATAACACTGCGATCGACATATCGTTCCTCCTTTGCCACCGTTCTCATTTCAGTATATCACGGGGAGGATAGGTACTTTCTTATGGGAGCGGGTATTGCTAAAAGGAACAAGTCCATCGTTTGGCGAATGGGGTAAGAGGAAAAATCATGGGGGGATCACTATGTCTCAATGGCTCGACTGGGCCAAACGGCTCCAGGCGCTGGCACAGGCTGGCTTGACGTTTACGAAAGACGAGTTCGATCGAGAACGTTACGTCGAACTTCAACGAATCGCGACCGAGATGTTCGAACGACAGTCAGACCTCGCCTTGGAGGAGGTCACGAAACTGACGCACGTCGATGGATACCCGACACCGAAACTCGACGTACGCGGTGTCGTCTTCCGGGACGATGCGCTCTTGCTCGTCAAAGAGCGGTCGGACGGGCTTTGGACGTTACCAGGTGGTTTTTGTGAGGTCGGGTTCTCCCCGGCCCAAAATATCATTAAGGAGATTGAGGAAGAGGCCGGGTTTGATGTCGTACCGGTACGGCTACTCGCGTTGTTCGATATGCATCATCACGACCATCCACCGCTGTCGCAGCATTACTATAAACTGTTCATCGAATGCGAGCTGATTGGTGGAGTGGCGCAGGTGAGCCATGAGACGAGCGAGGTCGCCTTCTTCACGCGGGGCAACTTACCACCTTTATCCACCGCGCGGAACACACAGGAACAGCTTTATATGTGTTTTGAGGCTAGATGGCAAGAAGATTGGATCACGTTGTTTGATTAAGGGGAGGGGATATCATGAAAGTCACACGGATTGACCACGTCCATCAACTGACATTCTATGCGCCTGTATTACCGATTAACGTCCAGTTGATTGAGCGGGAGCTCGGACTCGTCTTGATTGACACCGCCCTCGCGCGCAATGCGGAAGCGATTTTAGCGTATATCGAGGCACAGGAGCGTCCGCTGCTCGCCATCTTGCTAACGCACGCCCATGGCGATCACGTCGGTGGTGTCGATGCCATCTTGAAGGCGCACCCGCACGCCGAGCTGTACGTCTCACGTCGGGATGCCCGTCTCCTCGAAGGGGACAAGACGACCGACCCGGATGAGCGGCCACTCAAATTAAAAGGATCACTCCCAACCATCCACTCCTTGCCGGATAAATTGCTCGACCCAGGTGAGCGCTTGTTCGGTCTGAGGGTCTATCCGGCAGCGGGTCATACGCCAGGCTCCATCGCCTATTTCGATGAAAAGGAGCGGAACTTGTTTGCTGGTGACGCGTTCCAGACACGTGGGGGAGTCGCCGTGGCAGGGGATGTACGCCCGTTGTTCCCGCTTCCGGGCGTCGCGACATGGGACAAACGGGCAGCGGTCGAGCATGCAGAGAAGTTGATCGACTTGGCACCGCGCCACACGTTCGTCGGACACGGACAGCCTGTCGCTGGGACACACCGGCTCTATTTGGCGCTGAAACGGGCCAAACGCAAGCAAGCACGTCTATTTTCACGATAAACCGGAGGTGCTGATAGATGGAGTTACGCGAGATTCAGACGACAGATTATCAACTGGCCGAGCAGATGCTCGAGATTCAACGGAACGCTTATGCGGTCGAGGCCGAGCTGATCGGATTCGATGAGATTCCAGCGCGTTATGAGACGGTCGAAGTGATTCAAAATCTGCCTGGGACGAGCTATGGCTTATATAACGATGAGCGGTTGATCGGATTCATCACGGTCGAAGCGGCTGAGAACACGGTCGAGGTCACGAAATTATGTATCGATCCGACGTATTTCAGGTCGAGGCTCGCGACGACGTTGCTCGAACACGTGCTCAGCTTGCATGAGGACAAGCTTGTCTATGTGCACACCGGCAAACATAACGGTCCGGCCAAGAAGCTGTATACGAAGCTCGGGTTCGAACCGAGTGCCGAGTTTGAACCGGAACCAGGTGTCACTTTGATTCGATTTACGCGATCTTGAATCCCTTATCTCAAATTTTAGATTCCGTCTCACTTCCTTAAGTATACTAAAGGATTGAGACGGAGTTTTATTTTTACTGATAATATATGTTATGTTAACTAATAGAAAAATAAAGAAAATTGATGTCAGATATGACATCTCTCCTCTCGAAAAAAATCAGAAAATCTTGTACCAATACAACGTCATATCGATGTTCGGATTGCCGGTCTGTTTGAGCGTATCGACACCGCCGAGCGCGAACCCTTCTTTCGCATAAAAGCGACACGCGATCACGTTATCGTTCTGCGCTTCGAGTGACAATCCAAGCAACGATTGCTTTTTTGCCCACGCCTCCGCAACTTCTATCAGCAAATGCCCAAGCCCGCTGTTGCGATAGCTTCCACGGACCGCGATGTTCTCGATATACGCAAAACGGTTCCAGTCTTTCACCACACGGATTTGTCCAATACATGTTGTCTCGTCGAATGCCAAGAATATTTGTTTGTCCTCACTGTTGATGTATTCAGACCAATCCAGCAAATCGTCTGGAAAGCTTGTCACACGGGCTTTCTCATATAACTGTTCCTCATACGTCCAAACCCCGTCAGAAAAGCTCGGAATGATTTTCCCGATGACTGGAAACGGATTATTGGCTTCGTTCACGACGCTGATGGAATACTCATCTAACGCTTTGATCGAGATGTTCGGGGCTTCTTCCATTGCATTATTCTCCCTTCTATATGTAATGACCGCTCCATCCTATAACTACATGATCTCACCAGACTAGCCATAAAGTGGCGGTCATGAAATCAAAGTCGGTGGTTCTGTCGACAACACTTCAATTACATCATGTGATGTCAGGAACACGTAATGCTGAATATTATAAACCGTTTCGTAAATGTTTGTTGATTCTTCAGCTAGCCATTTTAAATAGCTGGAATCGGTCACTTGAAAGAGTGTCCAGTCGCCAAAAAAATCAGGGTCATGATGTTTGTATAAATGTTCTAGCGTTCTAATAAGCGTTCCTTCGTCTGTATGTCGATACGACAGCACTAGTCCGTCAAACAAGAATGTATACGTGTTCTCATGCGTATCCATAAACACGAGTCTTAATCCGTCTTTATCATCAATTAGAGCCTGCAGATATAGTTTGGCCGGTATTTCTGGATTGACGGTCCATCTTTCCCATTTTTCCATTTGCCCCCCGCTCTCCTCATTTTAATATGTTACGAATAAGCCTTTACTATCTATCATACATGAATTATTAAAGTTCACATGGGTCCGAGTCGGCTGATCATCACGATGATATTTTCGCTTAAACCGTATTGTTCAAACCGACATCCATTGATCTGTTTCATCATAATTACTAAACTGTGTCATTCGATTGAATCCTTCATTCATCAACATGTTAGCGCTTTATGGATTTATGTTTCAAAAATAACTTTAATGCTGTTCATCCGCTCTTAGGAGTTGCCTGTAAGCGTATGTCATGCTATTTTTAGACAGATGATAACTTAAGGAGGAACTTGAATGAAACGTATGACAAAAGGTTTGGCAGCATCGCTATTACTGGCTGTCCCGCTCGCGGCGTGTGGTGATTCTAGCACCGATCAGGCCGAAACTTCGCGCTGGGACGAAATCAAAGAAGACGGTACACTCACGGTCGGTACAGCGGGGACACTCTACCCGGCCTCATTCCGTGAAGAAGATAGCGATACATTGACTGGGTTTGACGTCGAGCTCATAAAAGAGGTCGGGAAACGTCTTGACCTTGAGGTCCAATTCAAAGAGATGGCGTTCGACAACATGTTGACGAGCGTCCAAAACGGACAAGTCGACGTCGCAGCGAACGATATCTCGGTCACAGAGGACCGGAAAGAGAAGTTCGCCTTCTCAACACCGTACAAGTACACGTACGGGACGGCCATCGTTCGCAAGAGCGATTTGTCTGGCATCGAGTCAATCGAGGACTTGAAAGGCAAAAAGGCCGCTGGTGAAGCGACAACCGTCTTCATGGACGTGGCACGTCAATACGGGGCGGAGGAAGTCATCTATGACAACGCGACGAACGACCAGTACCTTCGTGACGTCTCGACAGGACGGACCGACGTCATCTTGAACGACTACTATCTTCAGACACTCGCCCTCGCTTTCTTCCCGGACTTCGATATCACGATCCACCCGGATATCGCCTATAACCCACAGGAAGTCGCGTTCTTGATGGACAAAGAGAATTCAGAGCTCCAAGAGAACATCGACCGCGTCCTTGGCGAGATGCTTGAAGACGGAACGGTGAAAGAGTTGTCAGAAACGTTCTATAACGGAGCCGATGTCTCGGTCGAACCGGACGTCGACGCGACGATCGTCGAATTGGACTAAGCCATCATGTTCGAAGGTGTGAAATGGGAAGCAATCTTTGACGTCGACCTGGCTGTGCGCTCGTTCCCTTATCTGCTAGGCGGCTTGCCGAACACGCTTTGGATCTCATTCGTCAGCATGTTCTTCGGCTTGTTGCTCGGTCTCGTGCTCGCCCTTGGGAAACTGTCACCGTCGCGGTTGTTACGGTTCCCGTCGACGTTCTATATCTCGTTCATGCGGGGTGTACCGATTTTGATTATCCTGTTCATCTTATATTCAGGGTTTCCATTCATCGGCATCGAGTTCGCAGCGCTGACGGCGGCAATCATCGGGTTCAGTCTGAACTCGGCGGCCTATATCGCGGAGATTGTCCGGGCTGCGATCCGTGCCGTCGATCCAGGACAAGTCGAGGCGGCCCGCTCGCTCGGGATGAACAAGTGGTTGACGCTGAAAGGGGTCATCTTACCTCAGGCGACGCGGATTGCCCTCCCCCCGCTTTCGAACGTGTTCCTCGATTTGATTAAAGCGAGTTCGCTCGCCGCCATGATCACGGTTCCGGAGATTTTCAATAAGGCGAAAATCGTCGGGGGTCGGGAATTCGATTATATGACCGTCTATTTGGTTGTCGCCTTGATCTATTGGGGCATCTGTACGTTCATGTCGTTCTTCCAGGACTGGCTGGAGCGGCATTTCGAACGCTATTTGGATACACCGAAACGATGACTGACTTGCCTCATACAGGCAGGTCAGTTTTTTTGTCGGGCGGTTATTGCGAAAGTGACATGGTATAGTCAACCTATTCCATATTGCGATTCAAAGGAGAGACGTCGCCTATGTTCTCAAAATTATTAGTCGGATCATCCGTTCTCATCACACTTACGTATATTTTGTTCGACGGGCCAACATGGGTCAGCGTCCTGCAACCTTTCACAAGCATGATTGTCTTGTATTACTTGATTTTCGAGTTCCCGAGCCGTAAGAACGCGAAAACGTCTTCTTCGGATTGACCATGATCGACCTACATATTTAGCAACACCGTTCTTTAGCGTTCCATCTCGGTCCGCGAGTGTGCTATGATTTTTATAAATATTCAGAAAATAGACGGGGGACTTACATTATGGTGCAACAATGGACGACACATTTAAACGATCAAGTGATCGGGCAGTCGAAGGCGATTAAGCTGTCGACGATCGCTCTCCTCTCCGGGGGCCACGTGCTGCTCGAGGACCGGCCTGGTACCGGCAAGACGACGCTTGCACGAAGCCTGGCCACATCGGTCTCGGCCGCGTTCCAACGCGTGCAATGTACACCGGACACGCTACCGAGTGACATTTTAGGGATGGAGCTGTTCAATCCGACGACGGGAACGTTCGAACGCCGGACTGGACCGATTTTCACGTCAATCTTGCTCGTCGATGAGATTAACCGGACGACACCTCGGACACAGTCGGCACTGTTGGAGGCGATGCAGGAGCGACAAGTGACGCTCGGTGAGGTGTCGCTTCGTCTACCGGACCCGTTCTTCGTCATCGCGACGCAAAACCCGTTCGATGGGCAAGGGACGTTCCCGTTGCCACAGGCTCAACTCGACCGCTTCTTGTTCAAACTGTCGCTCGCTCCGTTGTCTCGGGAGTCGGAACGCCGGTTGCTTCGGAACGAGCATTTGAGTGCGGCTCCGTTCACGTTGCAACAGACCGAACTTGCCGAGATGCAGCAAGCCGTCCGTGATGTCTTGTTCCACGAGGCGATGGAGGACTATCTCCTCGATTTCGTCGAGGCGCTCCGTCATCACCGGGATATCGAGGTCGGACCGAGCCCACGGGCGACGCTCGCCTACACGATGGCGGCTCGGGCGCATGCCTATATGGACGGACGGGATTACGTATCACCGGAAGACATCCGCGCGCTCGCCTTGCCGATTCTCGGACACCGCATCGTCTTGACGGTCGAGGCGTCGCTCAAGACGAAGCCGTCTAAATTGATCAAGTCCGTTTTGGAGACCATCCCGGTCCCATCAGAGGTGTGATATGCAACTCGTCAGCCCTCGCTACCTCGAGTCCGGGTATATGTGGCTCTTGTTCGTCGTCGGGGTGTTCACCGCCCTATACGGCAACGTCTTCCTCGCGAGTGTGATTATCGGTTTCAGCCTGTATGCGCTCATCATGCCGGAGTTGTTGTTCCGGCTCGCTGAATACGTACATGTCGAAGTGACCGACGAGCTGAAGCTGTTCCCGAACGATGAAGAGACGTATACAATCAAATTGGTTTCAACGGCGCCTGTCCCGCTCGGTGTCGTCCGTCTGTCAGGATATCTCCATCCTACCGTCGAGTCGGAGGAACACGCCTTCTGGCGCCAAGAGAACTATGTCGGACGCGAGGCGGCCGTCGCCTATACGCTCCCGCTCAAGGCGATTCGACGCGGACCGATCCGCATGGAGGCGATCGGTATGGAGATTCGTGACCCGCTCCGTATGTTCTCGCTCTATAAGGAAGACCCGCTCGACCGCATCGGCTATGTCTTCCCTGAATTCCTGCCTTATCCGATTCCGAAGCGCCCTCCGACGTTACCTGGGGAGGAGATGGTCCGTCATAGCGCCTACCGTGACCCGGAGACGTTCCAGTCAGTGGCGCCGTATCACGGCCAGCCGATGCGGCAACTGTATTGGTCGGCCTATGCGAAGACCGGCGAGCTACTTGCCCGGACCGAGCAACCCGTCCAAGCGAACGAATATGTCGTCGTGCTCGACTTGCTGACGAAAGACGGACGCGCCCTCACCCATCAGATGGAGCGGTTGATTTCGCAGGCGGCGGCGCTATGCCGCGACTTCGAGAAAGAGAACGCGAGCTATGGGCTGATTGTGCCGACATTGACGAAGGAAGGGATCACCTATGACCTCGCACCGGGGAGCGGTGAGACGCATTTCCGCAAGGTCATGACGACGCTCGCTTGTCTATCGGAGCGTGACTTCCCGCTCGCCCGGTCGCTGTTCGAACGGAAAGTCGCCAAATATGGCGGCAGCCAATCGATTCTACGGCTCGGAGGTGACGGCCGATGAAACTACTTTGGTGGGTATTTGCCGCTTTCTATGTCGGTCACGCGTTTCCACTCGTATTTCTCTTGACGCTCCGCTTGCCGCGCAACTGGCAACTCGGTGTCCAGACGGCACTCAGCATCGCCGCCCTTTGGTTTTCTTATGAGATGAGCGTGACGTTGCTCTTGTTCACGTACGTCCATGCCTTTATCCGGACGCTCGACTGGACGGACCGTTACGCGATCGCCAGCGTGCTCTTCCTGATCGTCGATTGGTTGTCTCCGCCGGCGTCGCAGCCGCTCGCGATGATCGTCTTCCCGTTCTTGTTCTTGTTTTGGCAGCGGAGCCTATATTACCGCCGTGACTATAAACGGATGCTGTCGACGCTCGTCGTCGCCCTCGCCGTCGGTCTCGGACTGGCTGTGATCATCCGGACAATCAAAGAGTTATTGTTCGGTAACCTCGTCGCCTGGATTCGCCCCATCTTCGTGTGGATCGGGGGTTGGTTCGATGGGTTCAACTTGGATCCGACCGACCGCGTCAACCGGATTCTCGTGCCGGACAATCCGAACATTGATGCCGAGACGATTTCGAATGAGACGTTGCTCGAATCGGCGACGAATCAATCGCTGTTCTTGATTTTGGCTTTTCTCGTCCTTCTGGTCGGGTTGGTCGCCTTGTTCATCTATTTGCAACGCCGTAAAGAGATTCAAGAGGCTGTGACGGTACCGAAACAGCGCCATCAAGCAGCGGATGCCGGGCGTCGCGTCACACGGGCCCCACGGCACGTCCGCTTGCTCGATGCCGGGCGCCGGCTCGAACAGGCCCATCCTCGCCATCGTGAGGAGACGGTCATGGAATGGTTCGACCGCATCGGATTCAGCGAAGGGAACCGCTTCGCCGTCTGGCTCGAGGCCGCCGAGTACGGGGAGAAAGAAGCCCCGGTACCCATCGTCGAGGCGTTCGAACGACATGTCACCCAGACGCTCAAAAAATAAGAGACCAGTCAGTTCGCCGGGCACTGCCGGACGGTCTTGACTGGTCTTTTTTAAAGGATTGGGCTGAGCAAGCGTGACACGCTCTCTTTGAAACGGATCCATTTCGTTCGTGTCTCATAACGCTCAATCGTTAACCTGTCGGCACATACGAGGTCTCGATTGAATGCATCGATGACAGACTGGGCAACGACTTCGTCATAAACGAGCGCTGAGATCTCGAAATTGAGACGGAAACTGCGCGCGTCGATGTTCGTCGTGCCGATCGAGGCGACCTCGCCATCGATGACGAGCGTCTTCGCATGGAGGAACCCACCTTCATACGTATATACTTCGGCACCGTAGCGGACGAGCTCGGCCGCATTCGTATACGTCGCCCAATAGACAAACATGTGATCCGGCTTGTTCGGAATCATCAGGCGGATTTTCGTCCCAGACATGAGCGCGTTACGGCAGGCGTCAAGGAAGCTAGCGTCAGGGATGAAATATGGGGTCTGGATGTAAATCGTCTCTTTCGCCTCGGTGATCATCTTGACGAGCATATTTTTCAAGTGCTCGGTCGACGAGTTCGGGCCAGATGTGACAATTTGTACCGGTGACCGGGACGTCTCGAGTAGAGAAGTCGGCCAAAGGAAGTCCTCTCTCTCGGCCCGGTGTTTCGTCGGTACGGCACGGTTCCAATCGAGGAGGAAACGCTCGAGCAATTCACGAACCGCCTCCCCTCTCATCCGCAGATTCACATCGCGCCAATAGCCGAACTGACGGTTCGTCCCGAGGTATTCATTCCCGACGTTGAAACCGCCGATATAGCCGATGTCCCCATCGATGATACATAGCTTTCGGTGATTCCGGTTGTTGACGCGGAAGTTGATACCGAGGCGTGACGGGAAGAACGACTTCACCTCGCCGCCGTGCGCGAGGAGCTGTTTGAAATAGGAACGTCGCAATCCCCGTGAGCCGACGGCGTCATAGAGCAGACGTACTTTGACGCCTTCCTTGGCACGGCGCGTGAGTGCCTCGATGAGCGCTTGGCCGAGCGAGTCATTTTGAATGATATAGTACTGGATGTTGATTTCCTGCGTCGCTATCTCGATGTCATGGAATAACGCCTCGAACTTCTGCTCGCCATCATGGATGACCTGAATCGCATTATGATACGTCACGAGCGCATTTGTGGAGGATAAGTTCAAGCGGGCGAGCCTTCGATATTTTGACAAGAGCGGGTCATGGGCGAAAAGTCCTTCATGCGCATCAAGCTCGGTCAATTGGTCGTCGACGTGTTTGGCGTACTCGTGACGACGCTCCTCGTCGACCTGATAAAAGTTGTTCGATTTGATTAACCGTCCGAAGAAGATGTAGATGAAGAAACCGAGCAGTGGGATGAAAAACAGCACGAGCAACCAAGCCCACGTCGAACCGATGTCACGCCGCTCGAAAAAGATGATGGTGACGGCGAACGTGACGTTCAAGACAATCAGCACGATACCGAGAATACTGATGATGATTTCAGTTGGGACCATCTCGACGTCTCCTTTATCCTCTAGTTTACCCGATGATGGGCAAAACGAAATGCTCGTTTACAGATACCGCGTCTACAACACAAAAAAACACCGCGCTTGCGGTGTTTTTGGGGTAAACCGATTAGTTTAAGATTGTGATTTGGACTGATTTACGACCGAAGTTGAGCGCTTGCTCTTGTGTCGGCATCAAGAGGTCAATCTTGTTACCTTTGATGGCGCCACCAGTATCTCCAGCGATTGCTTCGCCGTAGCCTTCGACATAAACTTTAGAGCCGAGTGGGATGACTGAAGGGTCAACCGCGATGACTTTTTGGTTCGGGTTCGAACGAACGTCGATTCCTGTTGCCGTGATTCCTGAGCATCCTGCACAGTATGGCGTGTAAGCCGTTGCTTCCACAGTCATCGTCTTACCTGAAGCCGGAGCTTGGGTTTGCGTTGTCGACGTAGACTGTTTCGTCACTGGTGCAGATGTTGATGCTTTTGGTTTAGCGGCTGGTGCACTGTTTGCAACCGATGCTGCGTTGGCACCTTTTACAGAGAATTGTTGACCAGGGAAAATGAGATCTGATTTAAGACCGTTCCATGTCATCAATTGGTTGACAGATACGCCGTTGTTTGTCGCGATGCGATACAACGTGTCGCCTGCTTTAACTGTATACGTTTTTGAAGCACTTGAAGCTTTAGCTTCTGACTTCGCAAGCTTCAATACTTGATTCGGATAAATCATATTAGAGTTTAAGCCGTTCGCTTGTTTGATGTCATTTACTGATACATTGTTGTTCACGGCGATACGGTAAAGTGTATCTCCAGACTGAACTGTGTGTGTTGATGCTGCCGAAGCTGGAGCAGCGACTCCTAAACTAAGGCCAGCGAGTGCCGTTAGTGTCAATAGTGGTTTTTTCATAAGAATATTCCTCCCTTTTCTAACGCCCCCTTACTGTAACACCTGTATATTTCACTGCCGTTACAGCCTGATATGAGAGTGATATCAGTTCAGTTACAGAAGCTTTCAAAGGGATGAGAGGAATCTGAATTTTTACAATCTAGATACAAATGGCTTTGTTGAGCCATTTTCGTCTATACTAAAGAGAAGAGAAAGGAGGTTTTAGTCTTTGGAACTATTACTGCTATATTACATTGTGACTAATTTACTAGCGTTTTTGTCATTTTTCCTCGATAAACGCCGTGCGAAATCAGGGGAATGGCGAATTTCAGAACGAACGCTGCTCATTCTTGTCTGGATCGGTGGCGCATTCGGGGCCTATCTCGCAATGCGCCTCTTCCGACATAAGACGTTGAAGCCGATGTTTCGGATCGGTGTCCCGATAGCCATCTTGGTACATGCCGGTATCACGGGCTGGTTTATCTTCTGACGCCATTATATAGAAGAAACTCGTTCGCACTGTCCAACAAAGATGTCATCGAAATGTCTGGATTGACGCTTGGTGGTGAGAAATTAAAGTCTCCAGTCGGTGCGAAACCGAAATAAATGTTTGATTGTTGAGGTGTGGGGATGGAAGTCGAAGCAAGCATGATTCATGTCCAGTCGTGGACCGAACGGACGATGGAGATCGGGTTCACGACCAATGAACAGTTTCAAATCTGGCTGGTCACCCGAGGTCAAGTAGAGGTCCGGATTAACGGTACCCGTTCAACGCTTCGGGCCGGGATGGTATTGATGCTCGACCGTGGACAGGTCACAAAAGTCGAACGGAACGATGACTCGTTTCAAATGACGATGCTTCATGTCGACCCGTTCGACTTGATGGCACCGCCGCTCGCGGAGCAATACGTCACACCGTTCATCGAGACGATCGGCCATCACATGCTGCATCCGGCTGAACCGGGTGACAAGGCCATCCTCGAGACGCTTCGTAAAGTAATCAGGAGTTTAAAGAAAGACTCGGCTTTCGCGTTGCTCGATGCGACACTGCAGCTTGTCGTCGTCTGGCGCTATTGGATTCAACGGCCGCCCGTGACGAGGCGGCATGGACAGGAGCGCATGCAACTCATGATTGCCTACATACACGACCATGACACGATGAAGCTGTCGCTTGAAGACATCGCTGCTGCCGGTGGATTGAGCCGGGCCGAATGTTGCCGTTACTTTTCGAAGTGGGGAGACACCTCACCGCTCGCCTATGTCCAAGACGTCCGCATGCAACGGGCCGCACGTCTGTTGTGTGCGACCGACATTCCGGTCGCTGAAGTGGCGAACCGTCTTGGCTACACGAGCGTGAGCCACTTCGTGCAGACGTTCAAAAAAGTACATAATCGCACCCCGCTCGCGTTCCGTAAACAGAAGACATAACAAAAGCCGACACGCGCGTGTCGGCTTTTCTCGTTAACGGGCGGTCCAACCGCCGTCTGCTTTCAAGACGTCGCCATTGACGAAACTCGAATCGTCGGAGGCGAGGAACAACGCGACCTTGGCGATCTGCTCCGGTTCACCCATCGGTGCCTCCCCTGCCCCTTGGATGGCCCGCATCCCGAGCTCGCTCGGCGCGGTGATGGTGGCGCCGATATTCGTATTGACCCCGCCCGGTGCGATGGCGTTGGCCCGAATCTTGTTAAACGTACCGTACGTGGCGGCAATGTTTTTCGTCAGGCCGATAAGTGCGTGCTTCGAGGCGACGTACGAGGCGCCGCCCCGTGTCCCGAACAGGCCACCGACCGAGGCGTTATTGATGATGACGCCGCCCGTTTCTTGCTTGTCCATGATGTTGATCGCGGCCCGGGCCAGTTTCATCGGTCCGGTCAAATTGACGGCGATGACGCGGTCCCACACCTCGTCGGTCACTTCGCCGACGGTCAAAAAGTTGTCCATGATGCCGGCATTGTTGACCAAGATGTCGAGCGAACCGAACGTGCTCTTCGCCGTCTCGACCATCTTGTCGATATCTTCCTGCTTTGTGACGTTCCCGGCGACGCCGACGGCTTCCCCACCGCTCGCTTTAATCTCTGACGCGACTGCTTCGACCGTATCCCCGTTCATGTCGACGGCGACGACGCGTGCCCCTTCCTCGGCAAACAGTTTGGCGATGGCCCGCCCCATCCCTGACCCGGCCCCGGTGACAATTGCCGTTCTACCTGATAATTTCACACCGCATTCCTCCTTGTTGAGACAACTCAAGAGCGACAGAGAAAGCGACAAGTGCAACCTGCTCACGTGTCATTAGTCTATACCCGGATTTGGAGGAAAACGCATCTCTGTTTGGAAGAATCTGCTTTTGTTCCAATCATCAGTCACGTACAATGAAAAGATACAGATATTGGAATTTGAGAGGCGGGGTTCGATTGAGTCGTTATCATGCAGAAGTGATTGGAAGCGGGACACCTGTTTTATTTTTACCGGCTGGAGGATTCACTGGTGAAGAAGGCCGTTCGCTCGCCGAGGCGTTGCGCAACGACTTCGAAATTCATTTGTTAGATTTGCCAGGGTTCGGGAGAAGTGAAGGAATCGAGCAGATCGTGTCGTCCGAACAATTGGCGGATTGGGTCAACAACTATGTCGTCACACATCGACTCGGACCTGTACACGTGATGGCGCATTCGCTAGGAGGTACGGTCGGTCTCGCTTTCGCCGCTCACTATCCCGAGCAAGTGGAGCGGCTCGTCTTGCTCGACCAAGGCCATAAGGCGTTCCCGCGCGTTCCGTTGAGAGAATATGGCGTGTTCGGCCTTGCCGTCCCGCTCCTAAGCGGACTTTATCGTCTGTTCGGACCTCGACTCGTCCGGAAAATCGAGACAAAAATCATTTCAGACAACGTGTCAGCTCCGATGCCAGAGGAACAGGTTAAGGCATTCTGCGCACAGACAGGTCTCACTGAACGAGACGAGATTCGACGTGCATTGGACGTCCCGGCCAAACTCGGGCAAGGCGGATTGAATCTGTTGTTCACCTTCTATCACCTTGACGTGCCGCAGCTCATGCGTTCACTTCAAGTCCCGACGTTGCTTATTTACGGCGATTTTGTCGGACTGGACGACAAAGAAGCCCGATTGACGAAGTCAGCCATGATGGACCTGCAACGGCATGAGCTGCCAATCACTTACATACGAATGACAGGCGGTCACTTCGTCCATTGGAACCCGGCGTTCCCGATTGAACAGGTGCGACAGTTTTTACAAGTTGAGAAAGTGAGCAATCTGTCATGAACCGTCAGCAAAAGATTGTCCTCATTCTTGTGTGCTTATTGTTGGTATCAGCCGGAGTGGCCTGGGCATTTGATTCGACGAAGCAGCCACAATTGCCCGAAGGAGCGGAACCGATTCTCACCTACCCTGTTGATGACCGTAATATGAGTCTTCGCTTTTTCATGAACAGTTACACCGTCGAGGAATGGAGTGAAGAGCCGGTTGCGCAAGGCATAGGTCTTGAACTTACTGTCGACAATCAGGTTCGGTCGATTACATCTGAATCGCTGTCCGAGGCAGGCATCACGTGGGCCACTTTCGGCCAATCGTGCGGGGATCGGTCAGAATGCTCCCCCTACGATATCCTTTACGGGATGAACCACGGCGAGACGACAAGAGTCGTCGTCGATTTGAACGGGGAACGGTTCGAACCGGAACTGTTGAAGACGAAGGCCGGGAATGACGTCTGGTTCGTGCTCGTCGACCAAATCGAGTCGATTGAGTCGATCACCGGCTACAATGCTGCGGGAGACGTATCTTACCGCTTCAACAACTAAAAAAGAGACGGAGGACGGCTGTCCTCTCATCTCTTAGCGTTCACAAGCGATGCCGTCCTTATCACGGTCTTTTGATTTGTTCGCTTCGTATAACGAACTGTTGGCGTAAGGCTTGTACTTCGTCTTCCCACCTTTGTTTTTCGTCGTCTTCGTTTTGGCGACACCGCCCTTGTACGTCTTATTCAGTTCGGTGCAGTTCTTAAATTTTTTCGGTGCAGCGTCCGCGGTTTCTGACGGCGCGATGCTCAGCGTGAACAACGCGATGCCGGCGATGGTCGCACGAAGTAGCTTCTTCATAGTTGTTTCCTCCTTGGTAACAAACGATATGCGTATTAATTCTTGTTTATTATAAGGGCAGTTATGATAAATACCCTGATTTTAAAAAAAGTTAAAGGAAGGTAACCATCTATGGACTTACTTATTCTAATGCAGGACCGGGCCCTCCCGTTACTGCTGCTCACACTGTTTCTCATTCTGAACGTGGTGTTCGTCATCGGGATTTGGAAACGACGACGTCACTTCTCCAAAGGTTTTCTCGTGTTCGCGAGCTCGATTGCGTTTCTACTCATGACGTCATCGGTCATCCTCATCATGTTCACGATGTTCATCGGCTACAACCAGTGATGCCTTCTATCCGATGATATCCGTATCAAAATCATCGAGTGCCCCTACGATGTTCGAGGTATGATGAATGCAGAAAGGAGGGAATGCTGATGCTTGAATCACTGAACCGATTGATGGACCACATCGATCAACATTTAACAGAAGACATCACGAGTGAGGATATCACCCGCATCGTCGGGGTGTCCGACTATCATTTTCGACGCATGTTTTCCTATATGGCCGGGATGACGCTCAATGAATACATCCGAAATCGTCGGCTGTCAGAAGCAAATAAGGACTTGATTCATGGGAAATCGGTCACGGACGTGGCCTATACGTATGGCTACCAATCCGTCGACGGGTTCTCTCGATCGTTTCGAGACTGGTGTGGCTTTTTACCGTCTGAAGTGATCAAGAACAAGATTCAAAAGTCATTCCCGAAATTCACTTTCTACATCGACATCAAAGGAGGAATTTCAATGGAATTCAAATTAGAACATAAACCTTCATTCAACGTCGTCGGCGTGTCCAAACGCGTCCCGATTCAGTTCGAAGGCGTGAATCATGACATCGTCGAGTTGGCGCAGTCAATCACGGAGCAACAGCGAAGCGAGATGCATCAATTGGCGGACCTTTATCCAAATCAAGTGCTCAACGTGTCGTACGACTTCGATGAAGGCTATTTGGACGAAATGGGTTCACTCACGCACATGATCGGCTTCGCGACGACGCAAGATAATCCGTATGAGGATCTTGAACAGATTACGATCGAGTCGAACCTGTGGGCCGTCTTCCCGAATACCGGCCCGTTCCCGGAGACGCTCCAGGAGACGATGGCCAAGACGTATGCCGAATGGCTGCCGACGTCGGGATACGAACTGGCCGACTTGCCAAGCATCTCGTTCACGAAGCATGACGGACCGTCGGACAACGTCTATAGCGAAGTCTGGGTGGCGGTCAAACCGAAAACGACGTAAGCACAGAAAAATACCCCTTGAAGACAATTGTCTTCAGGGGGTATTGTCGTTTACTTCGAAGGCTCGTACGCGAGCGCTTCCCCGTTCGTTTCAATCACATGCTTATACCAATCGAACGAGTCTTTCTTCATCCGCTCCATCGAGCCGTTGCCTTCATTGTCACGGTCGACATAAATCATACCGTACCGTTTCTTCATCTCGCCCGTCGTGAACGAGACGATGTCGATGATGCCCCATGGCGTGTACCCAATCAAGTCGACGCCATCATAGACGACCGCTTGTTTCAACTGCTCGATATGCGCCTTCAAGTAGTCGATGCGGGCCGCATCATGAATTTTCCCGTCGACGATCTCATCGACAGCACCGAATCCATTCTCAACGATGAAGAGCGGGATTTGATAGCGGTCGTACAATCGGTTGAGCACATAACGGAGACCGACGGGGTCGATCGACCAGCCCCAGTCGCTCGACTTGATGTACGGGTTCTCGACGCCGTTCGGCAGACCACCGTTGACGATGTCGCCGCTATTATCGGCGACGACGTCACTCTTCACGGTCGTCGACATATAGTAACTGAAACCGAGGTAATCAACGGTCCCATTCTTCAAAATCTCTTCGTCCCCATCGAGGAACGGGATTGAATAGCCTTCACGTTCAAATTCGTTCAAGGCGTAGCTCGGATAGACTCCGCGCACTTGCACGTCCGGGAAGAAGTAACGCTGACGCATCATCTCTTCGGCGAGCATGACATCGTCCGGGTTTGACGAGAACGGATAAATCGGAACGTGTGATACCATCGCCCCAATCTCGAAGTCTGGGTTGATGGCTTTCCCTTTCGAAACAGCGAGGGCGCTCGCGATCAACTCATGGTGCCCCGTCTGATACATCACTTCACGGGCGTTCTCCCCGTCTTCGACGATGACGCCTGAGTTCGTCCATAAGAATAGCGGGTTGTTGACGTCCATCTTGTTGTTGATCTCGTTGAACGTCATCCAATATTTGACCTTGTCTTTATAGCGGTCGAAACACACCTCGGCGAAGCGGACGAAATGGTCGACGACGGCACGGTTGCGGAACCCGCCGTACTCACGTGCGAGATGAAGCGGCATCTCGAAGTGAGATAGTGTGATGATCGGCTCGATGTCGTGCTTTAACAGCTCGTCGAACAAGTCGTCATAAAATTGGAGTCCTGCCTCGTTCGGTTCCGCATCGTCCCCGTTCGGGAAGATCCGGCTCCAACCGATCGACGTGCGGAGACACTTCAAGCCCATCTCGGCAAAGAGCGCGACGTCCTCTTTATAACGGTGATAGAAGTCGATCGCCTCATGGTTCGGATAAAATTCGTCCGGCTCGACCTTGTCCGTGATGCGACGCGCGACGCCGTGAGCGCCGGCCGTCAACACGTCGACGACGCTCGGCCCTTTGCCGTCGGCGTCCCAGCCGCCTTCAAATTGATGCGCGGCGAGGGCGCCGCCCCATAGAAAGTCTTTTGGTAATGTCTTCATCGTAGTTCCTCCTTATTGATTAACAATCGTGAGCATTGGTGTCGTCGTGTCTGTCTGATTACTTGCTTGGACGAGTACGTCAGCGTATGTCGCGCTGTTCGTCACGATGACAGGCGTGATACTTGAAATATTATGTGCAGCGATCATGTCACGGTCGAACGTCGTCAACACATCGCCCGCTTTAAAGCTATCCCCGTCTTTGACGTGTACGGTGAACGGTTTCCCATCGAGCGTCACCGTATCGAGACCGACGTGGATCAACAACTCGATTCCCGTGTTCGAACGGAGACCGATCGCATGTTTCGTCGGTGCGACCATGACGACCGTACCGTCAAACGGTGCAATGACCTTATTCCCGTCTGGATCGACGGCATAACCTTTCCCCATCGCCCCGGAGGCGAATACATCGTCCGGAACATCGCTCAAGGCGATGACTTTTCCTGAGAGCGGTGAAGCAATCGTCTCTTCCTGGACGAGCGTCGCACTCGCTTCTGCCGTCGCAGGTGTTTCCGTCACTTCTGTCACTTGTTTGGCCGTGTCTTCTCCGAAACCGAAGATTTGAATCAAGACGACCGGAAGGATAATGGCGATCGCTGTCCCGATCAACAGTCCCCAAATCGAGGTCGGCACGTCTTCACTGATTCCGTTCACAAGGGTGAGCGGACCCGGGAGACCGGCGTAAGCGAAATAATACGGGTTGAAGAAACTGGCCACGATGGCTCCGACGGCCCCCGAGATACATCCAAAGATGAACGGTTTCTTGAAGCGGAGTGTCACCCCGTAGATGGCAGGCTCCGTGATTCCGAATAGTCCAGTAATCCCAGCCGAGACACCGACTTTTTTGATTTCTTGGCTCTTCGCTTTCAAGATGACACCGAGAACGGCGCCGACTTGGGCGATGACGGCAATCGTCTGATATGCCTGGAATGAGTCACGGCCATACAAGTCGAAGTTTGCGAGCACCATCGGCGTCACGCCCCAATGGACCCCGAAGATGACGATGACTTGCCAGAGACCACCGATAATTGCGCCAGCGAGCATCGGGGCGTTCTCCGCTAAGAAGTTGTAGCCGTTGGCAATCCCGACCGCACCCATCGTCGTGATTGGTCCGATGACGAGAATCGTGAGCGGCACCATGAGCACCAAACTGAAGAACGGTACGAACAAAGGACGAATGACCTCGTTCATGTGTCGGTTCAAGAACCGCTCGACGTAGGATAAGATCCAGACGAGGAAGAGCGGTGGTAATACCGATGACGTATACGTCGTACCTGACAAGGCGAGACCAAGGAAACTGATCGTCTCCCCTGACGTGATGCGAGCCGCCATCTCGGCCCATGTCGGACTGACCAAGGCCGCACTGGCTGCGACGGAGATGAACGTGTTCGTCTTAAAGTGTTTCGATGCCGTGATGGCGATGAAAATCGGTAAGAACGTGAACGGTGCCCATGAGATGAAGCTGAACACTTCGTACGTCCCCGTCTCGGCGAAACCGTCGAACAACAATGTCGTGATGATGAGTACCCCTTGCAAAATCCCGGCTGCGGCCAAGATATAGATGAACGGTGCGAATACGGCGGACATCGTAGCGATGATGCGGTTCAGGACGGTCCCCTTGTTTCCGTCTTCGACCTCAGTCCCTTCGATTTGCACCAGTTTCGTGAACTCATCGAACACTTCCCCGACATGCTGCCCGATGACGACCTGGAACTGGCCACCCGTTTCGACGACCGTGATGACCCCCGGCATCGCCATGACTTGTTCTTTCGCCTGCGGATTCGACCGCTTCAAGACGAGACGGAGTCGCGTCGCACAGCGCGCCGCATTGATGACGTTGTCTTCCCCTCCGACGGCCTCTAAAATATCCCGAGCCAACTTTGAATAATCCCGAACTTTACTCAACTGAAAACCCTCCTTTGATGTAACGCTTACATTTTGTACACTCTTACTATAATTGTACCGGTACAATTAATCAATAGCGATACAATAAATAGTTTGTGAACGTTTCGTAGACATATGTGTGGTATAATGAAGGCAACATTTTCAAGTAGATGAGGGATGAGCGTGCTTAAATATCAACAAGTGGCAGCAGAGATTGAACAGTACATCAATCAACATGATTTGAAGCAAGGAGATAAACTTCCCGTCCTCGAGCAGTTGATGAGCCAATATGCCGTTAGCAAGAGCACGATCACGAAAGCGCTCGAGTTGTTGGAGCGGAAAGGGGTCATCTTTCAATTGCGGGGGAGCGGCATCTTCGTCCGGCGCCACAACCGTCCGGGCTATATGAGTCTGTTCTCGACGCAAGGGTTTAAGAGCAACCTCGGTGACCGAGTGTTGACGTCGGACGTGCTCGACGTCTCGGTCACGAAACCGGACGCGACGGTCGCACAGAACCTTGGGATTGACGTGACAGATGACGTCTATCGCGTCGAACGGGTCCGCTTCGTCGACGGCGAGGTGTTCTGTTACGAGGAGTCGTACTATGTGAAGGCGATCGTCCCGTATTTGAACCGAGAGATCGTCGCCGACTCGATCTTCGATTACGTACAGGGCGCACTCGGCGTCACGATCGGCTTTTCGGACATGTATATGCAGGTCGGTCGACTGACTGAGACGGAAGCCGGCTATCTAGGTTTACAGACGGAGGACCCGACGCTCCGCATTGAGACGATTTTCCATCTTTCGAACGGGAAGCCGTTCGATTATTCACGCATCACGTATCATTACGAACACTCACAGTTCGTCGTCCAGGCGAACGGACCATACATGTGAAAACACCGCTCTACGCGATTTGCGTGGAGCGGTGTTTTTGTATGGCTCAGACGAGCGGTTTTCGCTTTAAATCAATCACTGACGTTTACATTTCACTTTCTCCATCGCCTTCGGTAAAAAAGATAAGCGAGCGGGAGCACCGCCAACAACGCGAGTCCGAGCATCCGATATGATGTTGGTTCTGTCGTCTGAACGTCACCTGAACCACCAGTAAGCGCATCCCCTGATTGCGCTTCGGTGTTGGATTGTGTCTCGACCAAGCGTTTCTGATACATCTCGAGCGTGATTCTGTCTCCTTCGATGAACCGTTTCGCATCGGTCGTCAAGGCGGTCAACGTCTTTCCATCATAGTCAAACCAGGCATTCTCTCGCGCGGAATGGACCAATGTACCGGACACATCAGCTAAGGCAATGGCCAACTCGTCACCATACCCGAACGTGGAGAAGGCGAAGAGGCCCAGTTCCTGCTCGTACGTGCCGATGACATTTCTCGGCTCTCCATCTTGTAGGACGGCTGATACGTACTCCTTGCTCGAGACAAACGTACACATTTCGTCCGACGAATAACAGGATTGCGCGGCAATCATCACTTCATGGAGCGAACCGAACGAGATGGCGCGACTTTCCGTCAAATGATAGTTACTCGGGTCGTCTCCTTCGATATGGTCGAGGACGATTGACTCGAAATGTTCTTCAGCGAAACGCTCCGCTGATCGTTCTGTCGGCGCCGCAGCTGCCGACGTAGCAGCGAGCGTGAAGATCCCGGCTAAAGCGAATGTTGTGAGGTGGCGGAACATATTTCTTTCTCCTTTCATTTAACGGATTTCTTTATAAACAGTAGAACATTATGAATGCTATTTCTCGCTATATCATGCCAGTTTCGCTCACTGAACGAGCAACCAGACTCCTCCACTATGCATATAATCTTCATCTTGAATCAGTTCGTGGAACCGATGCACCTCGACGTCCGCTGACAGGTCGAGTCTTTGTAGGAATACGCAATCGTTAGGCAACCGCGTCCACGTCTGCTCTGACGTATCCCGATCCATAAACGCCTTCAGTCGTGCATCGCTTTCAAACACGAGCAGTTCGGACTGCCAAAGCGTCGGCAAATCGAGTAAGACGACGACCTGGTACCGCTCCTCTTCTCGGTTATGCACGAGACGTGAGGCCCCTTCCATCATCACCTCGATAATCGCACGTTGAATCCGGCTGTTCTCCTGTACAGACGATAAGAACGATTGATCAATCGGGATTTTGTTATGCCAATACCCGTCATGAAACGTCGTCGGGAACGATTGGGTCTGTTCGTTGACATGCAGGCGCACCCGTTTCAGTCTTCGTCTGACACCGCGTACTTTTGCCCGTCTCTTCAAGAGGTTTGCCCCAAGATGGCGTCGACTTGCTGCTGGTGGTGCCGGTCATGTTCGATGAACTCGGTGACGATATAGGCGAGCGTATACGGGACACCGTGATGCGGGCAATGGGTTACCCCGTTCGCCATCGTGTGCGAAGTCAGCGTCTCTTGACTTAATGACTGAAGCGTTTCTATAAGCGAGCTCCGACTCGTTTTGGCTAACTGGAACACGTTTTCTCCCGAAAGACGTTTCGCTTTTTGGGTCGCTCGCGCGTTAAATGAGTCGAATTCAGGGAAAATCATGGCTTCCCCGGTCTTGACGGCCGGGACGATGACGTTCAACAGATGATTGTCCCAATGGGCGATGTGAAGGACGATTGCTTTGATTGACCATTTGTCGGTTGCAATCGATTTTTCCCACATCGATTCATCCAATCCCGACAATGTGTTTAACCAGTCTATATAGGATGCAAACTCGTCGATGACATCTGAGGTTTTCGTCATAAAAGTATCCTCCTTCGGTTATAAGCTAAGAAAATTGTATCATGTTCCGGCCGCTTAGCACTGAGCTTCGTCAATCAAGGAATGCTTGATTGAGGTGATTGAGCCTCACTTATGCATATAACGGGATAGACCTCTTCATATTGGTTTGAGGAGTCATCCCGTCGATTGAAATTGAACCGTAAGTTACCATCACGCCTTGTGGTGACGGGACCATAAAAAGAGGGAACGTATCCAACCAGTCCGCTGATGTCGGAAACGCATCAGGTGCCCAGTCGAGCTCAAGTTCGTGCCCGGCAAGCGCGTACGAGAATGGCATATGACGATACACGTCAACGAGCAGTCGTTCGATTTTCTGTGTGAACACGGGTCTCGATGCAGGGTGTGAGACGACATTATCCCACTTTATATCGATGAGAATCCCGACATAGGTGTACATCTCTTGAAGGGACACGGTCATCGTCATGTCCACGTCTCCAAAATAGTTGCTTCGTAAATGGATAGATCCGTAATGTCCGATCTGAGCAAAGTCGGTACCTGTCGTTGTCGTCCAACTAGTGCCCGCCTCATCCTGACTGTATGTCACGTTTATGATTTCGCCACCGCTACTCAACAATTCCGCACATACATTTTGAGCAAGTTCAGGTAACGGATAATGGCTCGGATAAGCCATCCCGATGGAAATGAATCCGCCTGCTTGATCCATTCAAACACCTCCTTTGTTTCATCATACAAAAAAAGCGGCACCGTATACTAAACTGTACCCTGAGTAGTAGACACTTAAAAAAGTCTATTGCTCAGGTTTTTTGTGTACACTGGACTAAATCATATTGGGAGTGAAT
>NZ_JACSLR010000016.1:0-61825 GCF_018618255.1 Exiguobacterium sp. s56
ACGGCTTGAGCCCTGTCGAATACAGGTCTCAAGCCGCATAGTCCGGTTTTCATTATTTGCCCTGTCTACTTGACGGGGAGCAGTTCAGCATGCGAGGCGCTCTTGCTTTCGATTATTTTACGGTCACGCTGACGTTGTCGATCGTCACATCGTGCGCGCCGAGCGGCGAGCCTTCCGTGCGGCCGAGCAAGAATTTCATAGCTGTCATGTCTGTCTGGCCCATGACAAACTCGAACTCATACGTGTTCGTCTCAGGAGTAACTTGGACGATTTCGCTCAAGTAACGTGTGTACGCCGCGTTCTCGATCGTCACTTCCATGTTACGGGCTACTGTCGACGAAGCATCGAAGCGCACGACGTACGTTTGACCTGCATGCAACTCGAGACCACCCTGCTCCATGAGCACGCTCCACGGCTCTTGTCCTTCTTGCGTGATTGACAATTGAGCCGCCTCGTTCACCGCTTCGACCGCCGCTTGAGCGTCAAAGTGGACGTACGAGCCCCAATGCGTCAATCCTTCAGTGAATGAACCGTTCTTGAGAGGTGATGGATCAACATCGACCGGTGTCACATCCAGTAATTGCACATCGTCGAGTGTGATTTCACCTTTAGCCGAACCAAGCACGAATTGGAGTTGGCTCAACAAATCCGACTCTTGTTCCATCGTGAACGGGATTTCAATTGATTGGAAGTCGCGCGTCAACGCCACGTCTTGGAGCGGGAGATACGCTTGTCCGTCCAATCCATTCAAGCCGACTTGAAGCGATTTGATGCGTTCCGACTTCGCGTTGAACCGAAGCACGTACTCACGGCCTTCCGTCAATTGAATGCCGTTTTGGACGAGCGTTGCCGGTTGCCCTTTCTTCGCGTTCGTCACGAACTCGAAGTGACGAGCTTCCTCATCAACCGTACCTGTGCCTTTCGTTGCGCCTGGGTCAAACTGCCAGTACGTCAAGCGGTCCATTGCCCCTTGATCGAACGTGCCGTTATAGACATGGTTGCCGTCTCCGAGCGCCGATTTCGTCGCGTTCGGGTCGAGCGCTTCGCGCGGTGTCTGTTCGACGCGGACGTTCCCGATTTGAACGCCTGCCGTGCTGAGGCCGACGTTGAACTCGAGGCGTGCCGCGAGGTCCGTGTCTTCCGTCATGTCGAACGTCATCGAGTACGTCTGGACGTCGGTCGTCAAATCGAACGAACCTTCATCCGAATATTTAGCGTAACCACGGTCTGGTCCACCGCCGACTTTGACAGCGATTGAGCGGGCCGAGTCGGCACTCGCGTCGAACGACACTTTGTAGTGACCGCCTTTGCCGAGTGACACGTTTTGAATCAATTGGTGCGAGTAAGGCTGACTGCCCGCTTGCGTGATCGAGATATCCGCGAAGCGCGAACCAGCTTGCTCAATCACGTCGATGGATCCAGCCCCACCGAAGTCCGGTAGCGCCACATAGTTCCAATTCACAGGGTCAAGCGCCTGCGAACCGTTTGTCACGGTCGTGATTGGCTCTGTGTAGTCTTGATCGTAGACGAGGTTGCCGTCTTCAGACGGTTGTTTCGCTCCATCCGGAAGCACAATCGTTTCATCCGTATACACCGGTTCGACTGCTTCGCGATAGTCGCGGTTCTTCAAATCGAAGACGCGAACGTAATCGACTTTCATATCAGCCGGGAATGGTGTCGTCGCATCGACGTCTCCATCAAACCAGCCGCCGACGGCCAAGTTCATAATCAAATAGAAGTTTTGGTCGAACGGTGCCGGATAGCTGTATTTCGTCGCTTGGTTCAACCCTTTCGAGTACCAATCGTTTTGTGTCTGATACAATTTCCCGTCCACGTACCAACGCAACTCGCCTGGCTCCCACTCGACCGCATATGTATGCCATTTGTCGATGCCGTCGCCTTCTTCAAAGTGGTAGTCTTTACCGGTATATTTATTGTTCGGCCAGTTCTCGCCGTAATGAATCGTTCCGGCGACCTTGTCAGGCTGACTGCCCCATGATTCCATGATGTCGATTTCGCCAGACGCGGCCCAGGCGCCGTAACGGTCCTGTTCCTGCAACATCCAGAACGCCGGCCATAGCCCTTTGCCGGTCGGGAGCTTCGCACGCATCTCATAACGGCCGTACGTTTGACTGAACTTACCTTTGGTCGTCAACTTCGCTGACGTGTAATCGTATGACCCAAGTTCGTCTGTCACTTGTTCTTTTTTCGCACGGATGACGAGATTCCCGTCTTCTACGAAAGCGTTTTCGTTTTTGTCCGTGTAAAATTGCTTCTCATTGTTTCCCCAACCCGGTGTGACCGGCGTACCGTCTTGATCCTTCAACCAGTTCCCCGTATCGAAGTTCCATTTGGTCTGATCGATTTCTGATTTGTTGAACTCATCCGACCAGACGAGCTTCCATTTCGTGTTGTCTTTTTTCTCAGGCTTTTCGGCAGATGCGCCTTGTGCGGCTGACAAGACAAGACCGGTCCCGAGTGCAAGTGCGACCCATTTCTTCATTACATTTCCTCCCTTGGCATGAATGAAGGCAGGGACGACGCAATCGACCTTGCCTCTTTTAGTGACGTACAAATTGAAACCGCTTTCCGAAAGCGCTTTCGTTAATCTTATTATAAATTTTTTCCATGTCTCGATTCAACCATTTTCTTAAAGTGAAATGAAAATGACTTGAACTACCCCCACCTACGCTTCGCTTGGGGGTGGAGGATTCCTGAGTGATCCGACCTAACAGTCGAAACCTGATCAGGCTAGCCCCGTCGTCCTGACGGTTGAAGAGGCGAGGATGCGTTCGGCCTCTCGTTTGAGGTTCAGTCCTGCGTTCACATCGCGGTCGTGGTGGGTCCCGCAACCCGGGCATGTCCACTCACGCAGACCGAGATGCTTCACGTCTCTATGTCGATGGCCGCAACTTGAACAGAGCTGGCTCGAGGCGAAGGTCTTCCCGACCTTCACGACGGTCTTGCCGTACCAGTCCGCCTTGTACTCGAGCATGTGGAAGAACGCCGACCAACTGACATCGGAGATGGCTTTGCTGAACTTGCGGTCCTGTTGCATGTCTTTCACCTGCAGGGTCTCGATGCCGATGACGTCGTGGTTTTTGACGATCTCGGTCGACACTTTGTGCAGGAAGTCGGTACGTTTGTTCGCGATCTTCTCATGGATGCGGGCGACCTTGCGTTTTTGTTTCTGGTAGTTCTTCGCCTCGGACAGCTTGATGTTCTTGTTCAGGGCGATGAGCTGACGACGGGAGAGTTTTCGTTGCTCGCGCGCCAGTTTCTTCTCGAGCGTGCGAAAATAGCGGTCGTTTTGGTACACCGTGCCGTCGGACAGGACGGCGAAATGCTTCAGTCCGACGTCGACGCCGACGGTTGAGCCGGTCTTTGGCAGTTCGTCGATCTCCTGCTCGACGCACAGGGAGACGAAGTATTTGCCCGTCGCGTTCCGTCGGATCGTGGCGCTGAGGATTCGGCCCTCGACTTGTTTCGAGTTGGCGAACCGGACCCACTTCAACTTCGGCAGCTTAAGCCGGTTGCCGACGATCGACACCTCAGGAAGTTGAGACTTGCCTTGGATGTTCGTCTTATAGGATTGGACGGGGTTCCGTTTCGATTTGAACCGGGGCCGTTCGTTCTGCTTCTTGAAGAAGCGGTCAAACGCTTCGGCGAGGTGTTTGACGCTGGTTTGGACAGATGTACTATCGACCTCCCTCAGCCAGTCGAACTCTTGCTTGAGTACAGGGATTTTTTTCGAACAGGAACCGTAGGACAGTCCTTTTCCTGTCGCCTCGTAGGTCTCTTCCCACTTCGTCAAGAAGTGGTTGAAGACGAAGCGTGAACAACCGATCGTCTTGGCAATCAGAATCTCCTGCTCCGTTGTCGGATAGATCCGGAATTTATACGCTTTATGCTTCAACAAGATGTTCACCTCCCTTAGGTATTTATACCCAAAAGAGAGGTTGGCGATTCATAGCCCACTTTCACTAGGGCTTCGCCCGCGACGTTTAGAAGCGGGAGCATTCTCGCCTAATTTTGATAAAAAGCATCGACTGATGACTCAAGTCGATGCTTCCGTAACGATCCAATCTGAAATCGTGACCGTGAATCCAGGCGCCTCCGGATCCGGACTACAAGCGTACGGTCCAACGCGTAACGTCGACACATCATGGAGATGAGCGATTCGCAACTGTTCACGCGCACCTCCCTCGTATTCGAAGAACACCTCGACATCACCATCGGTATAGACGAGTTCGAACGTCAACCGTCCGTGAATGTCCTTGTTGGGGAAATCACGCGTCGACCAATCCGAATAACCAAAGGACGTGACGACAGCCCCGAGGTGTGACGGTCCGTCCGGGATATACTCGACGGACGTCTTGAGCCAATGGTCGTCGTTGACGTACAGCAGGATGCCGGCTTGATCGTATGTATGGCTCGGCTCCATCTCAATCGTCGCCCGACACGTGAACTGCTTGGTCGACACGTCCGTCACCAAAGCGTGTGCCGTCATCCGGTTGAAGCCGTAATGGGTGTTCCGCCAAAAGTCGGTGTCTGGTGCTGTCTGGAACGTCAAGCGCTCACCGGCGCTCACTTCATTAGGTTCATTGATCCCCGTGTATGGCTGCCACATGATTGATTCCTCCCCACTGCCCTCGCATCGCGAACAATAATGGAATCATCCCCTCGTGATACGGGATGAATTCGCCTGAACGAATCATGTCGAGAATCGTCGCCTCGTCCGCCCACTGTACGGCCTGCACTTCTGATTCCTGTAACGTCAATTCATCGAGATCTACCTCTGTCTCGACGAGGTAGATGTCGTCGAACCCCTCGTCAAAGTTGACTGTCAAATGCGGTCTTGTGTGTGATAAGTCGAGTTTTAGCCCGATTTCTTCTTCGAGCTCGCGCATCGCCGCCTGTTGGCTCGTATCGCCGACCGTGGCGCTGCCGCCGACGGTGATGTCCCACATGTTCGCCCAACCGTCTTTGAACGGTTGGCGTTGCTGAATCAACATCTGTCCGTCCTTGTTGAAAATACAGACGTGGATGACGAGATGATAATCGCCGTTCTCGAGGCGGGTGCCCCGCTGCCACGTCCGCCCTGTCTTCTTGCGGTCCACATCATACACATCCCAAAACTCCATCGTTCCATCCCCTTTATGTCGCCGCGCTCGCACCTGCGGCTTGGTCTGACTTCGCACAATCGATGGCGACGACGATCGAGATGAGCATGTGCTCCATCGTCTCGTCCATCACTTGAATCTCGTAACTATCGCCCCATGACAACCATTTCTTTTGGACGCTGCCGATGACTTGGCCGTTCTGCATCACTTGGAAGTCCATGTCCCACCAGTTGCCTTGCACATCGATTCCGGCCGCATCAATCGTATAACGCGGTTTGAATAACGTAAACTCTTTCGAAATCGTGACCGTCTCTTGGCCTTCCACATCGACATAGAACTTCGGCAAGAAACTGAACGTCTTTTTCGTGATTGTCGTAATCTCATGGCCGTCTTTGTCCGAGATTGTGAACGATTTCGGTAGCTTCATAAAGCTCCCTTCAACGAAGTACAAATCGTTCTCATCCGCATCTTTGATGGTGAAGCGGCCGCGCAGGCTGAAAACCTTCTGTTTCATATAGAGCGTGTTCATCGTCATCCCTCCGATTTGGTCGTGATACCATATATACGAGTATTTACCCAACTATGATTCACTTCATTGTATTTTCCTGTTTTGAACATCGAGAGGAGGCTTTATGAACCATCAACTTTCAATCGAGGTGGATCTCGATTCTTTAGCCTATGACACACATATCATCGGCAACATCGCCTTCGTCATCGACTTTCATGATTATTTCCCGGGACAGGATTGGTCGGATTTCGTCGCCATCGTCTTGAACTGGTGGGTCGACAATTGCCGTGCCCTCGTATTCGCCCCGTGGCGGGAGACATACTCGTTTCAATTCATGGACGGCCCGATCCGGATAACCGCTGAAAAAGTGACCGCCACAGAAGTTGAGCTCACGTTCATAGAAGATGGCCATCTCCATACGCCTATGGGGACTGTATCACTTCAGGAATTGAAACATGCCCTCATCAAAGCGACACGTCAGTTCATCAATGCCGCGGACCGACACGGCTGGCGAAACGAAGACATCGAGGCGTTACGACACGCGGTCAAAGCGCTCGATGCCTCCTGAATCCAATCAAAGGGACCACGCGGCAACTATCCGCATGGTCCCTCTGTCCGTTTTCCTTATTTTATTTTCCCACGATTCTCCAACAACTCAAAAATGCGCGCGGCTTGATCCGTGTTGTCGATCATGCCCGTGAACTGCTCTTTTTGAGGACCGTATGCATAGACCGGCACGTCGTCCCCGGTGTGACCGTCCGTCGTCCAACCCGTCCCTGAGCGTGCATCAAAGATTTTTTCAATCGCATTGTCAATCTTCGTCACGTCTTTCGTTTCGGCAGCCTGTTGGACCGATTTCATTTCCGCATCCGTCAAGTCGAGGTCGATCCATTCGTTCAACACCGCTTCCACATCTTGTCCTGCTTCAATCTGTTTCGCCATAAAGTCCGGTGTGCGTTTCGCGGCTTGGATCGCAGCCGGGTCCCAGTTATAGTTCCCGTCTGAACCGATTGAGAAGCCACCTGTCGAGTGATCGGCTGTGACGATGACCAACGTCTCGCCGTTCTCTTTCGCGAATTCCTCGACTTCTTTGAACGCATTCTCAAAGTCTTTCATCTCACTCATCGCGCCGACGACATCGTTGTCATGGCCGGCCCAATCGATTTGACTGCCTTCTACCATCAAGAAGAAGCCATCTTCGTCGTCCTTTAAGCGGTCGAGCGCCGACGTCGTCATGTCGGCCAAGCTCGGCTGGCTATCGTCTCGATCGATCATCTTGTCGAGTCCGACCTCGGCGAACAGACCGAGCACTTGTTTATTGTCGTCCTGCTTCATCTCGTCCGCCGATTTTACATAGCTATATCCATCTTGTTGGAACTGTTTCGCGATATTGCGGTCCGAGCGTTCGAAGAAGTCGGTTCCGCCGCCCAACATGACGTCGATTTTATGTTCCCCATTAATCAACTCATCATAATAATCGTTAGCGATGGCGTTCTCACTCTTGCGCTCTTCTTCGTGGGCACCGTACGAGGCCGGTGTCGCATGCGTGATTTCAGACGTTGCGACGATCCCGGTCGACATGCCGTTCTCTTTCGCCTGCTCGAGGACCGTTTTCACGTCCGACTTGTCGTTGTCGACCGCGATGGCATTGTTGTACGTCTTGACACCGGCGCTCATCGCTGTGGCCGCTGCCGCTGAGTCCGTCACGTTCTCGGCCTCATCTTCTGGATACGTCGACTGCAAGCCGACCAAGTGTGGATCGAACGCCGTCTGTGGCATGTCCACTCCTTCCGTGTCGTTCATGTAGCGTAGCGCCGTCGTATATGGAACGCCCATCCCGTCCCCAATCATGAAGATGACGTTTTTCGCTTTGCCGTTCTTGCCGTCCTTCGCCTGTACCTCTGTCTCGTTTTGTTGCATCCCGACAAGTCCGCCGATTGCGAGCGTCGACACGACGGCCAACGGAATCACTTTTTTCATCGATTTCTTCATTTCCTTAGTCCCTCCCGAATATGTACTGCTTGTGCTGACTTTTGTAGACTAAAGGATTTTTGTTAAGAAGCTTTTTCAACACCGAGTCAATCCTGTATAGGTTTTGTAAAGACGACAAAAAAGAATCGACGCATGGTCGATTCTCTGTTCACTCTTTCAACGCCGTTTCGACGAACGTCATCAAGGCGTCCAAGTTGGTCATGTTCTCGTTGCATGAGGCACTGTCTGTACAAATATACGTCCCAATCGCTTTATAATAGTCAGGATTTTTCGCTTGTTTCGCTTTTGTGATGGTGACACAGTACGAGACTTCTGCAAACTGGTTACAGAAGGCGCAAATATTTTTCTTCGCGTTCGAGCTTGCCTTGAGCTCGATTCCCATGAGCTGATGATTCTTCTCGCAAACGATATATTTCCGATTGGAACGTAAGTCGTTCCAGCTCATGTAGGACATCCGATTCACATTAAAACTCGTTGCGTCCGGAAGCCTTAGCTTTTTCTGTTTGGGAAACATTTTTTTCACTTGTGGTTCCGTAACTTGAGGGAATGACCGGACATGAGGTCTTAACCCTTCTATGAAAACGTCATACGATTCATCTGTTTTTAAAGTCGATACGTCCATCATCGCAAGCTGAGATGGCGTCGCATCTGGAAACAGATATGCGATTTTAGCATTAGCCAAATCGATGACGGCTTGTAATACGGAAGCCGGTAAGCTTTTCTTTCGACTATCTCGAATGATCTCGACTTGTTCTCGAATGAAGTTGAATTGGTGGTTTTCCATAAAACGCTCTGACATGTTCAGTCATCCTTTCTCCATCCTGACTTCTTTTAGTGTAAAGGATTTTACAAGACAAGATTGCACCGACTTCAAGTTAGAACTGTTTTATATAAAAAAACGGCACAATCGCAATTATGCGTTGTGCCGTTGATTAATTTGAAGAGTAAACGATTTTTCGAATGGTCGTGACGGCCAAATGATATTCAGCCGCCAACTGGTCAACCCGAGTCCCCTTCGCATAGGATGTTCGAATCGCTTCATTCCGCTGTTCAAGCAGCTGTTTGCCACCACTGACTGTTCCCCAGCGCTTCTTTTCTTGACCGGTCCGGGGGACGTAGAGCGTCTCCCCTTGGACGTATCGTTGAACTTCCTGAAGCAACTTCTCCGGAAGAATCTGTTGCGCATTTACGTACTTCATATCTGCTCGCTCCTTATAGAAAATCCGACAATAAGGAAGCAAAGCCATTGTTGTAAAAGATTACCTAGCGATCAAATAAACCGTTCTGCCCCATGCAAACGATCGCCCTTGTGACAACTGGCTTTGCATGAGTGATTGAAGACTTAGAAAATCTCAAACGATTTTCCACGTATATGCGCCCCCCTTTCAAATCACAAGATGTTGACCTCATTATACAAAATATCTCGTGATGTTTGAAAGACAGGCGAACATATACGATGAAGAGCTCTTGTTGGTCATCCGTTTTTCATGCTGAACGAGTCGACGAGCGTGAACGTGATGTCTTTCACGTCGAGACCGCCGAGTGCGAAGTAGAGCTGCAAGTAGTTGTGCTGGTTCAAGAAGAACACTTGCTTCGTCTGCGTCACCCATTCCCCGTCCGTCCCGTTGAACGTGAACGTCGGGCCCGGGATGTTGTTGGCGAACAACGTGACCGGCATCTGGGCAAGTTCACCCGCGTCCGATTTCGCCGTAATCGTCACGTCGTAAGTGCCCGTCTCATCGACCGAGACGGCAAAGACGTGCGTATTCCCTGTCGATGTGTCGGCGTCACTCAGGCTGACAGCTTCACCGCTCTCAAGGTGGCGATACGTCACATCGAAGTCGATAGCCTGTCCGGCTTCCTCGTCGAGACCGATCACCTCGACCGTGCCGTCGTGAATGCCGAGCTCGCGTTCCATCGCCGGTGACTGTAAGACGAAACGGCAGATGTTCGCCGCGCTCCGGAGCAGTTCACCACGAGTGAGCAAGCCCTCAGCGAGTGCCGCGCCCGTGTTGTCATCGAACGAGTTCGTGTCCGGACGGTCGACGACCATATACAAGTCGTTTTGCGACTGAACCATCGCCGCCGTGTTCTGACGGTTCGCCGGCTCGTCTTCATGGTGGTTCACTTTCGCCCACCAGTCGGTCATGACGATGCCGTCAAAGCCCCACTCGTCACGGAGGATGCGCGTGTTCTGGTCATACAATCCGGCCGTCCAGACGCCGTTGACGGCGCCATACGTCGTCATGATTGATGTGGCCTTGCCTTCTTTGACGGCCATCTCGAACCCTTTCAAGTAAATCTCACGCAGCGCCCGCTCCGAGACGATGGAGTCGATATCGTGACGGTGCGCCTCTTGGTTGTTGGCGCTGAAGTGCTTGAGCGTTCCTGTCACACCGACGCGATGCATCCCGTTCAATTGGGCGATCGCCATCTTGCCGGTCACGTGCGGGTCTTCCGAGAAGTACTCGAAGTTCCGGCCGTTGAGCGGGTTGCGGTGAATGTTCATCCCAGGTCCGAGGAGCGTATCGACGCGATTTTTCCGCATCTCGAGTCCAGTCATCTCGAACAGGTCTTCCACCAATTGGACGTTGAACGTCGAAGCGAGGAGCGTCCCGTTCGGAAGGGCGAACGCCTTCGTCCCGATGTCCATCCGGATGCCGGACGGACCGTCCGCGCAACATGCCGCTGGAATGCCGAGCTCGTTCAAGCGGTCCGATACGCCACCGAACGCGGCGGCCGTCCCCGGCGTCACGCGCGGCGAGTTCATCCCTTGTCCCCGGACGATGCAGGCGAGATCCTCATCCGTCAATTGATCGAGGAACGCATCGAGCTCGACCTTGCCCGCATAAACGTCCTTCAGTGTGAAGCCGTTGTCACCGGCGTAGTCGCGCGTGACCGGACGTTCGGCGAGGTAGCGCGCCTCGACATCGACCGCTCGGAGCGGCGTCGGCACGTACTCGACCAAATAGCCATGCTCGCCGACGACCGGTTTGATCCGGTCGAACGGAGTGACCGGGGCCATGTTCTCGCTGAGCGTCTCGACAAGTTGTTGGGATGCCACTTCATACGCGAACACCGGTCGTGCCGAGCGCACGTCGGTCCCGAGGTGAAACTCGTATGTGCCGGCCTCGAGAACGAAGCTTGACGCGTGACCGGGACGCTGAGTGTGAGCGTCGTCCGTTCCCCCGGTACGAGTGTGTCCGTTTTATCGAAGGCGACGAGTGAACGTGCCGGGTTACCGAGCATGCCTTGCGGCTTCTCAACGTAGAGCTGAACGACCTCTTTTCCGTCAACGGCGCCCGTGTTCGTCACATCGACGGTCACCGTGATCACACCGTCCTGTTCGTCCGCCGTCGCGACGTCGGTCGTGAACGCCGTGTATGACAAGCCGAAGCCGAACGGATAGAGCACCGCGTCCTTGGCGAACGTCTCGAAATAACGGTAGCCGACATAGATGTCTTCTTGGTAGATGCCTTTGTCCGCATGTCCGAAGTTTTTCGTCGACGGGTAGTCCTCAATCGATTTCGCGATCGTATCGGTCAACTTTCCAGATGGCGTGACCGCACCCGTCAACACGTCGACGAGTCCCGTCCCACCTTCTAATCCCCCTTGCCATGCGTAGAGGATGGCGCTCGGTTGATGCGCCCAGTCCATCTCGATGATATTGCCGACGTTCAAGACGACGGCTGTCTTCGTGAACGCCTTCGATACTCGCTCAATCAACGCCTGCTCGATGTCCGTCAACAAATAGCTGCCCGGGTCGGCCGTGTTGTCCCGGTCTTCCCCCGCCGTACGTCCGATGAAGATGAGGGCCACGTCTGACTGCGCGGCTGCTTCTCGGACGAGCTCATCCGTCACCGCCACCTCGGGCTGCGACCACGGTTCGCCGGCCCAGCCGACGCCTTGGTCGAACGGGTTCGCCTCGACCCATGTCTCATATGTCTTAAGAAGCGAGTCGTTCAACTGAATCCCTTCTGTCGCCTGAAGCGCCTCGAGCGGACTCGTCACGTGCGAGACGTTGACCATCCCACCTGAACCCGTGCCGCTCTTATAGTAGTTGAATTGGCTGCGTCCGAAGACAGAGACGGTCGTCCCATGTTGGAGCGGAAGCGTCGCCTGCTCGTTCTTTAAGAGGACGGCCCCTTCCGCGACGGCTGTCCGTGCCAATTGTTTATATGTATCCCAGTTCAATGTGTAAGTTTTCATCATGTCATCTCCTTCATTCCGTTTGCGATTTCGGTCATACAGTCTTCGGCTTGCGGGAAGTCGCCGAGCTTGTCCATAAAGGCGTGGTCCATCCCGCGGTATTGAATCAATCGTGTCTTCACACCGGCGCGCGCCAGTTTCCGTGCATACACTTCGCCTTCAAGGCGCAGATAGTCGTACTCGGCCGTGATGAGGAGCGCGGGCGGAAGACCCGCCACATCATCGGCGAACAACGGAGAGACGAGCGGGTCGGTCAGCTCCGCCTTGCCTTGTAAATACACATGGTTGAGCAAACCGTCCGAATCACCGAGCGCCATGACGACGCCACGAATCAAGTCGTGGTGATGCTTGATCTCATAGTCGTCGAGTCTCCATTCATAATCGTCTGTCGGGATTGATCCTAGATTGACGACCGGATAGACGAGCGCTTGATAGTGAATCCGATTCAACCCTTTCGAGCGTTCGAGCAGACAACAGGCCGTCGCCAAGTTCCCACCGGCACTGTCGCCCGCGACCGCGAGGCGATCCTGCAACACGTTCAATTTGTCGGCCTGCTCGTATACCCATTCGACCGCCCGATAACAGTCGTTCAATCCGGCCGGAAACGGATGCTCCGGCGCGAGCCGGTAGTCGACCGAGACGACGAGGGCGTTCGCTTTCTCCGCCAGTAACTTACACGGGTTCTCGACCGTATCGAGCGTCCCGCCGAAGAACCCGCCGCCGTGGAAGAATACGATGGCCGGTAACGCCTCTTCCGTGCGCGGCCGATACAGGCGTGCCGGGATGTCACCGTCAGCGCTCGGAATCATGACGAGGTCTGTCGTGATGTCCATCGTCGTCACGTCCCGGTTCGGCCAGCCCATGCTGGCACGGGCAGACGCCAAGTCGAACGACGTCTCTGGCTCGGCTGCGGCATAGCCCTTGATGACGGCCAAGACGCGCGGGTCCAAATCCCCGCTGACACCCGAATCGGGAATCGGTTTGATGATTGTCTCGATGCCGTCCACATGATTTCGCTCTCGAGACTGGCTTAAATCATCCACTAGTTGTGCATAAGTTGCTTCCATCACTTCATCCTCCTGACATGTTTAAAGGGTTCGCCCTCGATTGGTAGAATAAGGATGTATCATCTACGAAAACGAGGTCTTGTTATGTACAGTACAGTCGAAAGAGATACACACTTCCAACACGTGCTTCAGCATCTACAAACCGACACAGGCGCTCAAGGTGTCGTTCAGCTCGGCTCCGGGGCCGCAGGCTATCAGGACCAGTACTCTGATATCGATTTAATGGTTGCTGCCCGCACTGGCGTTGACCCCCAATCCATCAAGCAGCATCTAGCCGACTACTTTCTCCAGTTATCCCCGGTTTTCATTAAAGAGAAGCGGTTCGGACCGGATATCTTTTTATTGATTGTCCTGCTCGAGAATCGGTTGGAGTTTAACGTCTCGATCGCCCCGCTTGAAATCTTACCGGTCCGTTCCCCGCTTTGGAAGGTCGTCGTCGATCAAGACGGACAACTCCTCCAACGCATGGAGAGCGAACATGAACAATTCATCGCGAGTCCAATCCAGTATGAGACCGGTGACGTCCCTTTCGAGTTCATCTATGCCTCACTGGCCCTTGAGAAAGAGTTGAAGCGAAACAACCCCATTTATGCGCTGAAGATGCTCGAGACGTTACGAGAGCTGACGTTGACGGCTCAAGCGCTGAAAGAAGGACGAAAGGTCCATCAATTCAAGGCATATCATACGTTGAACCGTTCGTTCATCGAAGACTATTTACAGACGTATCCTGCCTCCGTCGACCCAGTGTCAATCCAACGCGCCAGACAATCGCTTCACACCTTGTTTGCAACTTGTTTGGAAGACCATCCGCAGTTCAAACTTGAACCGTATATGCGGCGGTTGCTTCAAGAGGAATGAGTTTCACACTTGACCGATTTTCGGGATGAACGACGAACGGGTTGCTTTCGTGTATAATGAAGCGTAATCCAAATTGCTAATGAAAATTTCTCGAATAGAAGTTTCTTACACGAAAAAGAGGTAAACCTATGAATCAACCACGCTTTTCAGACTATCGCCTGAGCGAAGACATCCAACGCGCGCTCGGCATCATGAAATACGAATCACCGACCGAAGTCCAACAGAAAGTCATCCCGCTCGCCCTCGAGCGCCAAGACTTGGTCGTCAAAGCCCAAACCGGAAGCGGGAAGACCGCAGCGTTCGGGATTCCGGTAACGGAACTCATCGAATGGGAAGAGAACAAGCCGCAAGTGCTGATTCTCACACCGACGCGCGAACTCGCCGTCCAAGTCCGTGAGGATATGACGAACATCGGTCGTTTCAAACGCATCAAGGCGACTGCCGTCTACGGGAAAGAACCGTTCTCGAAACAACGTGAAGAATTGAAGCAGAAGACGCACATCGTCGTCGGGACACCGGGACGCGTCATGGACCACATCGAACGGGAGACGCTCGTCCTCGATAAAATCGATTACTTGATTATCGATGAGGCCGACGAGATGTTGAACCGTGGCTTCCTCGCTGACGTCGAGGCGATTCTTCAAGAATTGCCACGCGACCGTGTGACGATGGTATTCTCGGCGACGTTCCCGAACGACATCGAGCGCTTGTGCCAAAAGCACATGAACGAACCTGTCCGTGTCGCCATCGAATCGAGCGGTGTCACCGCCTCGACGATCGAACACGGCTTGATTGAAGTGCGCCGCGAAGACAAGCTCGCCGTGCTGAAAGATGTGACGGTCGTCGAGAATCCGGACAGCTGCCTCATCTTCTGTCGGACGAAAGAACATGTCGACACGGTTTACACCGAGCTCGATCAGGCCGGTTACTCGTGCGAACGCCTCCACGGTGGCCTTGAGCAAGAAGACCGTTTCGCCGTCATGGAAGGGTTCAAGATGGGCAACTTCCGTTATCTCGTCGCGACCGACGTCGCAGCACGTGGAATCGACGTCGATAACGTCAACCTCGTCATCAACTATGACGTGCCGATGGAAAAAGAGAGCTACGTGCACCGGACCGGACGCACAGGCCGTGCCGGCAACGCCGGAAAAGCGATCACGCTCGCGACGCCGCATGAAGGCAAGTTCGTTCGCGCCATCGAAGCGTTCATCAAGTTCGATATCCCGGAGATGGATGCACCGACTGAAAGAGAAGTCGCGCGCAACCAAGCCGCGTTCGAAGAGAAGTTGAGCGGTCGACGTGTCGTTCGCAACAACAAGACGGCCCGCATCAACCAAGACATCATGAAGCTTCACTTCAGCGGCGGGAAGAAGAAAAAACTCCGCGCCGTCGACTTCGTCGGTACAATCGCCAAAATTCCTGGCGTGTCGGCTGACGATATCGGCATCATCACGATCAACGACCAGATGACGTACGTCGACATTTTGAACGGCAAAGGCTCACTCGTCCTTCAGGCGATGGAATCGACACCGATTAAAGGTAAAAAGCTAAAAGTTAGTAAAGCCCATAAATAAACAATCCAGGTTTCGGAGAGGAAGATCTCTCCGGGCCTTTTTTGTGTTTAACCAACATTACCGAAAGCGCTTTCGATAAACGTTAAAAAAATAAAACTTATCGAGAGAACGCTTTCAAGAGCATCATACCGATAACCGTTCCGAAATTCAACTATCCTCACGTGATTGACAAAAAAAGGCTCAGACGATTGTCTGAACCTCAGTCTTCCAAATGAAGAAAATCAATCTTGTCCTCTCGAATCGAACGATGGCTCGATTGGATAGCAAGGGCGGTCATCCGCTCAACGATTTCTAACGGGTGAACCCGCTCGTCTCCGTCCGCTTAGCGTCAGTCGAGCAGTTCTTCCGAGATCAACTTGAATCCTTCGATTTCCGTGTCTTCTTCTAGTTCAATCAACAGGCAACGTTTCCCTTTCACGTTCACTTGTCTCACGTACTTCAAGTCTTGCGGGCTGATTGAGATATTGGCGACTTTCGTATTGATTTTAATCGATTTCGACGTGTATTTCGGGACGACGCTGCTCGCCTTCATCTCATATTGGCGGTCGTCGACGACTTGTTGGAACGCCTGCTCGACCTTCTCCGTCGTCACGTCCTCGACACCGCTCGCTTTCAAGACGATTTCGACAGTGCGGGCGTCAATCATCGGCACGCTCTCTTCCTCGTCCTCACGCTCCGCTTCGGCGAGGATCATTTGGTTGATTTCATCGTAAACGGTAGCGAGCGTCCCGACGTTCACTTCTTCACCGATGACGGTCTTGACGACTTCCTCGAACATCGCCTTCTCCTCGACCGCCGTCACAATCTCGGTCCCGTTCAAGACGTTCTCGATAAAGCCAAAGTCCGGTTGATGCGCTTTTTGCGCGGCGTACAAGATATGGTTGACGTCGGCCGCGTTGTCCGTGAAGCACGGGAACATGAAACCACCAATCGGGGCATCGAGTTTGATGACCGGATTGATGAAGATATTCGACTTGAACTCCCGCTCGATATAATCGAACACGAGCGACTGTTTCGGGAGCTCGGTCTGGTTGATGCTACATAGGATGAATCGTGACGCCCATACCTCGTCACGCATATCGATTTCCGTCTCCTCCGAGTGACGGCGTGTCGGCTTATTGTATTTGAAGCGAATGAACGTGACGACCATATCTTTCTCAAACGGTGCCTCCTGGACCATCTTGAGTGCAATGCGCTGCATCATACCGGCCCACTCTTCAATCTCGTCGGTCCGAAGCGCCTCATACAACAACGTCTGCGTATGGTCGGTCTGGCCCGGCTCCGGATGTTGAAACTTCACTTCGAATAGCTTCTCGTCGATTTTGCCGCCGAGCACTTTCTTGAAGTTGGCGAGAAACAGCTCTTGGTGCTCCTGCTCGACAAACGGGAACGAGCGTAACTCCTCGTAAAAAATCTCGTTGCTGTCTTGGCGAATATAAATATTATAAATGTCAGCGATTTTGACCGCTTCCGCATTCAACTTGAAATGCTTGCGGATTGCCGCGATGTCTTTTTGATTCATTCATCCCAACTCCTTCGTCCTTTACTACAAACCGCCTTCATTATACCAATAGTTGGTGCCTGCGCGTATGCCGATAGTGCTAAAGCCGGGACGTCTGATGTCATGTATCATGTCCCTGACCTCAACTTTTATAATCTTTGGATTCATTTTTTGTAAATTTGCGTATTTCTCACTTCCTTGCCATGTATAGTCGATGTGCATCGTGCGTTTACGATGCGCGTCGTTCAGTCGTCATACATAATAGGAGGCACAAACATGCTTAAAAAATGCATCAGTTCTTTATTCACGATCATCTTGGTCGCCACGTCGCTCCACTTCACGACGCCGACCGCCTCGGCACTCCCGCCCAATATTCCATCGAAATCGAGTGCGCTCACGAAGTTGAACGCGTTGACCGTTAAAACTGAAGGAACGATGACCGGCTATAGCCGTGACCTGTTCCCGCACTGGAGCGGACAAGGGAACGGCTGCGACACGCGGCAAGTCGTCTTAAAACGTGACGCCGATTCGTACGTCGGTGACTGCCCGGTCACATCGGGCTCGTGGTACAGTTACTATGACGGCATCACGTTCACGTCACCGTCTGATCTCGATATCGACCACGTCGTACCGTTGGCCGAAGCGTGGCGTTCAGGTGCCAACAGCTGGACGACGACGAAACGTCAAAGCTTCGCCAACGATTTGACCGGACCACAGCTGATTGCCGTCTCGGCCAGCTCGAACCGTTCAAAAGGGGACCAAGACCCGTCAACATGGCAACCGACACGCACCGGTGCACGTTGCGCTTATGCGAAGATGTGGGTCGAGACGAAGAGCCGCTGGGGTCTCAGCCTCCAATCTACAGAAAAGACGGCCCTTCAAACGGCCATCAATGCTTGCGTCTATTGATTCAGAAAGGAGTCTACGATGAACCAGCAATCTTCAGTATTTAAAGCTACTCACGGCGTCATGACCGAGGAAGTCGGCGTCATCAGTGGAGATCTTGAATTACGGACGACATGCCAGGAAGACGGCACGCTCGAGCTCGCCATCACGTACGTCGGTGCGGCCGAGTGGTACACATTGCCCGGGAAAGACTACAAACTGCATGACGTGCGCGACCACGAGGTCGTGCATCGCTTGCTCGTGAACGTCCTCGAGCGGGCGTAATGTAGAAAGGAGCCTCGACACCTAGTTCTGGTGACGAGACTCCTTTTTTGTTACGTGCTTACTTCACCAGTTTGACGATGGCACGAATGATAAGGAAACTAACACCGATCACGATTCCAGCCAACAGCAAACTGGCGCCACCGATGATGCCGAGTGTGAACATAATGGTCCTCCGTGATGACATGATTATGGTTTACCTTGACCACTATATCATCTGCCGCACCATCACATAAGCTAGGTTTATTTTTTCGTTACTGCCCGATTCAACATCTCTATTTATGCGCGGCCCGCTTATATTTCTCGAGCAACGCTTGCGGGATGTGGCAGTAATCGTCCGGGCATCGCGCGAGCCGGTCTTGATGCTCGTCCGCGCTCCGGACGTAGTTCGTGAGCGGACACACCTCGACCGCGATTCGGTCCGCGTCGCTGCGACTGTCGATAAACGTGCGCGCGGCTTCCAAATGGCGCGGGTCTGTACTATAGACGCCGGTCCGATACTTTTCACCGACATCCTCGCCTTGGCGATTGACGCTATACGGGTCGATGATTTCGAACAAGTAGTGCATCAAATCCTCCATCGTGACGATGCTCGAATCGAACGTCGTTTTGACGCATTCGGCGTAACCGTCATATGGTCCGTTAAGCGTATCCGTCGTCCCGTTCGCCCGTCCGGCCTCCGTTTCGATGACACCGGGTAACGTCTTGATGAACGCTTGGACGCCCCAGAGGCATCCTCCCGCTATATATACCGTTTGCATCCAATCATCCCCTTAAAATTTTAGTCAATAATTCCCACGATTCGGTAGAAATGCGCTACGATAAACTCATATCTTTTATCGGTGAACAGATACGGGGGACTTACATTGAAAAAACTCATGTGGACCACTTTTTGGACCATCACCATCGTCGCAACCATATATTCTGTCACGACGGGAGAGTCGTTTGTCTCGATGAGTCAGTCCGTTTCGGTTGATCATCAAGAGATGGAACGCTATTTGTCGACCGAAGTGATGGAACCGAACTTCGGCGGTGACGTGTGGACGTCATATCAAATACTCGACACGAATACGACGAAACATGAAGTGTACGTCTGGGCGCTCATCCAAGAGTACGTGCAAGAAGGTGATCGCTTCGAGCAAGGTTCGGGCATGTCCGTCCCCCTTGTATTATACCTTGACGACGATGACGAATCATTTACGATTCAAGGTCATCGGTTGCCGCGTGACGGATCGTCTTATCCGACCGATTTATGGACCATGTTCCCGGTTCATGTTCAACTCGCGATTTCTCCGCATCCGGACGGGATTGTCACTAAATTACATACGCAAATGGAACAAAAACTTTCGCACAGCCAACATGCGAAAGACGGAAAGGAAGATTGACTTGAAGATTACAAAACGCGCGATACTCATCTCGACCGCGCTTCACCTCTTGTATGTCATCGCCACGTTCGGAATCGGCTTCATCCGCACGCTCAACTATACACCCGACATCATCTCCGAAGCGGACAACGTCACGTCACTTCAAAGCGAAGTCGCCATCGGGACGACCGGGTCGCCATTGATTTACGTCCTCACATGGATCGGCCTTGCCGTCCTTCTGGCGCTCGGGATGTTCACCGCTCAACGGATTCGCCAAGCGCGTTAATCAAGAATACATGCGCTACACGGTCACAGATGCCACTTTAGGAGGGATATCGTTTGAATCTTATTCAGCAAATCAGACAAATCTACGTGCCGGTGCACGACTTGGATCGCGCGGTCCGTTTCTACCGGGACACACTTGAAATTCCGCTCCTGTTCCAAGCCGGCAGCCTCGCTTTTCTAGAATGCAACGGCGTGCGGCTCATGTTGTCGCGTCCCGAGAATGAAGACTTTGCCAAAGCGAGCTCTGTGCTCTATCTCCAAGTGAACAATCTCACTGAGGCGTATGAACAGCTCTTGGCAAAAGGGGTGCAGTTTATCGACGAGCCGCACCTCGTCGCAAAAATGGTGCACCTCGAGACGTGGATGGCTTTCTTCAAGGATTCTGAGGGTAACACACATGCGTTGATGAACGAGATCCACACGTGATCTGCGACCACATAAAAAGGAAATCTACAATAACGTAGATTTCCTTTTCTCATAGATAGCCGAGCCGTTTCAAATCCTCATAGACGAGAGAAGATAGGAGCGTTCTCCCCTTCCCATTCAAATGGTCTGGATTATGAAAGTACTCACGCTGATGGATAAACCGTTCGTCAGTCATGTAGTTCAGGAACGGGACGTCCAACTCGAGCGAGGCCAAATGTTGATGGACGAGTCGGTCCATGACCGCTTCATCAAAACAGGCGTTGTAAGACGCGTGGACCGGCTCCATCGCCAAGACGACGCGATAGCCTTTCGTCTGACAATACGTGACGATGTCTGTCACGCGTTCCATATTCTGCTCGATGTCACGATTCTCCACAGCTTGTTTATACTGGGCTTCGACCATCTCGTATTTTCGTTCCGAATAGTTCTTGCCGTTATTCACCCACAGTTCGTGCGACTCCCACCTTAAATCACGAATGTCTCGCGACAGCGCCGTATAGACGCTCCCACTGTTCAACGCGGGAATCGACGTGTACGTATAGTAATCGAACGTGCTGACCGGTTCGATGTCTTCCCGGTCCAACACCTGATAATAATTTTCTTTCCGGCCAATCTCCGCATTGCTGAACGTGATTTGCGAGAGTGAGACGATGACGACCCCACCCGGACGCAGATGTTCATCAAACTGCTTCAACATCTTCCAGTCATACTCAATCGTCTGGCTCGACATCAAGTCCGTTGATAAAGGCCGTTTTATATAATTCGATCTTGTTCATTGGATTAAATTCTCCCATTTCTTATTGATAATGATAATCATTTGCCATGTGATTTTATCACATCGGTTTTTTGACGGCAATACGACATCGGATAATCGGGTTGCTCATTGAAAAAAACGGCCCTCGCTGTTCGATGGCCGGTCTCGGGAAATCATTTGAATCGTTCAATCAATCGTTTGATGGCGGCCAAGATGACTTCCGGCTCATCTCGCTGGATGTAATGGGCGCTCGCTTCGGCAAGGACGAATTCGGAATTTGACGAGATTTGCGTGAGTTCTTTCTGCATATCGTTCCATAATCGTTGCGATTCACTGGAGTAGTGGTCCTTCTTGCCGGCTCCGATGACGATGACCGGAATCTGTAATGCCAGTTCCGTCTCTTTTAATTGTTTCAAACTTTCCATGAACTCCTCGTAGTTCCCTTCGCGGACGAATTGCTGATGGTAGGCACGTTGAAAGTCTTGTGACATCGTCGGCAGGAATCGCTCACGATAGTCTTTCGGAGTGACATCTACTAAAATCAACCCGCTGACGTCTTCTTCATATTCAGCCGCGAACAGCTGCATGTTCACCCCGCCAAAAGAATGTCCGACAAGGAGGTAAGGAGGTTTCGTATTGGTTTCCGTCAGTAGCTGCCTCAGTTCCTGAATCATGTTTCGACTCGTTCTTGGATTCGCGCCGGTTTCACTTTGACCAAGTCCTGCACGATCATATAAGAACACGTTAGCCAACTTCGAAACATCATCTATCAACGGGCTCCAAGAGGTTGAGTCATCACCGTACCCAGCGTCCATGACGACCGTCACGTTTGCGGAATCGTGTTGAATTGATTTGGTGTATAACTTATATTCTGCGAGTTGAATCAATTGTTCTTTTATCACAATTTCACCCTTCACATTTAGTAACTTAATATAAAAAGGACGATGATTAGCGGTTGAACTGAACCCTGAATGATAGACACTTGATAAAAAGTGCTCATTCAGGGTTTTTTGCGTGCGATCGAATCGATATAATGAACCTATTCATTCAGACGGGGGAACGCATCCATGAGTAAAATCATCTTCAACGAACATCAGATCAGGCAGCTTGAGTTAAATCCGAACGTCGAGTCGGTCTCGGACCGGTCGATCCAGTACACGGGCGACTTCAAGGTACGGGCCGTCCTTGAGAATCAGGAAGGGAAGGGTCCTTCCCAAATCTTCGAGGAGGCCGGTTTCGACCTGACGGTGATCGGACGTGTGAAGGCGAAGTCTGCCTTGGAACGCTGGCGCAACACCTATCAAACCTATGGCACAGAGGGGCTGTTGACCGAACGTCGCGGGAAATCGAACGCAGGCGGCGGGCGTCCGAAGCAGGATGACTCGCTCGAACGACGACTCGCCAAGGCCGAGGCGCGCATCAAATATCTGACGGCGGAGAACGAGCTGTTAAAAAAGCTCGAGGAGTTCGAGGGGCGGGCGAAGCGAACCGACTGACACCGACGGAGCGATATCAGGTCATCAACACCGTCCTCCGGACGTTCCGTCTGAAGAACCTCGTCCGTCCACTCTGCGAGATCGCGGGTGTGAGCCGAAGCGGCTACTATGCCTGGCTCAAGCGTGCGGAAGAAGACTCCTTACGGGAAGAGCGCGACTACGCGGACTATCTTCTCCTGAAACAGCTCCACGATCGTCGGCACGGGAAGATCGGGTATCGCGGGCTCTATATGGAGGTGCTCGACCTCATCGGATCACCCATGAACCACAAGCGCATCCTTCGGCTGATGCGGAAATACGGGATCATCACGAAAATCCGCACGAAGAACGCATATCGGAAGCTCGCCAAGGCGACACAGGAACACAGGACGGTCCCGAATCGTCTGAACCGTCAGTTCGACCAGGACGAGCCGGGCAAGGTTTTCGTGACGGACATCACCTATCTCCCTACTCGAAAGGGACAGAACGTCTATCTCTCCTGTGTGAAGGACGTCGCGACACGTGAGATCGTGGCGCACCATCTGTCGACGAGCCTTCACATGGACCTCGTCTTTCACACGACGAGGAAGCTCGAAAAGCACCTCAACGGGAACTTACATCCTGAGGCGATGATCCATTCGGACCAAGGGTTCCACTATACCCATCCCGCCTATCAGTCGCGGATTCGCGGACTGGGGTTGGTCCAGTCCATGTCACGTCGTGGGAACTGTCTCGACAACGCACCAATCGAGTCCTTCTTCGGACATCTGAAAGATCATGTCGAGCATCGATCGGCACTTGACCTCAACGAGGTTCGTTCGATGGTCGACTCCTACATCGACTATTACAACAGCGAACGCAAACAATGGAACCTAAAAAAGATGACCCCGGAGCAATACCGGAGCCATCTGATCGCCGCATAGAATTCGAGGCACTTTTTATTAAACTGTCCGTAAAACAGGGCTCAGTTCAGGTTAAGCGATAATCGAACGTCCTTTTCATTTGAATGTAGTTCTATAGTTTTCTTTAACGTATTATTTGAAAGTAACACTTACCTCATAACCAAGGTTATCAAAGAAACCAATTAAGAATTTTTCAGCATTTTGTTCTGCTGTATCTAACAAACCAATTTCAACAGCCATATCCTTAATATCTTGTTGCGCCTTCTCCATTAAAACTGTTCCCTCGTCAAACGTGACTTCTCCACGAAACACCCCTTCATCTGAAACATGGGCTACATCACTCATATCGATTGCCGGCTCTTGAAGAAAGCTTGCTTTGGGTAAGACGATAGCTAATTGCTTTGTCTCTTCATTAACGTCAATGTCTTCAGAAGTTATTCCTTTTAAATCAACTCCTGCTATAACCGTACCAGGAACAACAAGTAAGATTTTTTGTTTTGTTCCAGCTAAGTTAAATGGTAATTTTATGCCTAACAATTCATTGCTCTCTTCTTCAATAGTTGCCGAAAGATGCGCCTCAGCCGTTGCAAGCGTCGCAATTTCACGAACTTGATCAACTGTCACAGAGCTTTTATCCTTAGATGCATTTCCAACAAAAAACCAAGTTGCCATTGATCCAAGAAGCACAGTCAATAACGTAACACTCAAGATCACTCCATACCGTCTTTTTTTAATTGGTTCTTGATTCTTTGATGTACGTGCAAATTGTGACGATTTTTCATTTTTCTTGTCCATTCGATGTTCCTCCTATACGAGTTGTTTCATAAACTCGTTTTCAAGTAGTAAAAACATTTAACACTTCGTTTTGAAAACACCAGTCATTCTTTTGCCTAATCTAAAATTTGAATACCGCTCTTTATATGTAAACATTTAAATATCTATGGATAAATCATACTATTATTAATATAAAAAAGGAGAGTAAAATTAGTTTTTGGCATCTTTCTTCAAAAAAATTAAATTAGTTTATGTAATAAAAAAAGAGTGATTGTTGGAATACTATTGAAAAACATCTATGTTATCAAAGCAATCAAAAAGGTTGATGAGCTGACGCTCACCAACCTTTTATTTGAGTTCACTTATGATACGGTTCATTCCGGTTAATCCGGTACGCCCGATAAATCTGCTCACACAAGACGAGCTTCATCAATTGATGCGGGAACGTCATCTTCGAGAATGAGATTGTATCATCTGAGCGTTTCATGACGTCATCCGATAAGCCGAGCGAGCCACCGATGACGAAGGCGATTTTGCTCTTGCCGTACGTTGCGAGTTGATCGAGCTCACGGGCGAACTCTTCGCTCGTTCGTTGTTTGGCGTCGATGGCCAAGGCAATCACATGCGTGTCCGGACTGATTTTCGCCAAAATCCGCTCGCCTTCTTTTTGTTTTACTAGAATCATGTCCGCCTCACTCAAATGCTCGGGCGCTTTCTCGTCTGCGACCTCGATTTCCTGCACTTTCGCGTAGGCCGACAAGCGTTTTGTGTACTCGGCAATCCCTAGTTTCAAATACTTCTCTTTTAGTTTGCCGACCGTGATAATTGAAATATTCATCCAATTCTTCCTTTTTCCACAGTTTTTTTGGAGTTATCCATAGGGTTATCCACAGAGTTATCCACAAATCCACATGTTGATAATCATTTTTTGCTTGACACAACATATGTTGCGTCGGCATCGCAGAACTCACATGTCACTTGTCCACTTGTGGATAGTTCTTCGAGCAACGGGTATTCCCCCGTCTCATCGACAATAATATCTAAAGCGATTTCAACATGTTCCTTGCATACTTTTTTTTCCACAATGTTTCCTCCTTAAAAAAGAAGCGTCGCCGCTCCTTTAGGTTGCTTCAGTTAATGTGGCCTCGGTCTTGCCTGCCTTGCCGCGTCGCGTATATTCAATCGTGACCTTATCCCCAACCGTGGCGTCTCGGTACAGGGCGTCTCGCAAATCGACGTAACGTTTGATGTCGCGGTCGCCGATTTTGACGATGACGTCACCGACGCGGAGGCCCGCCTCTTCGGCTGGACTGCCGGGCGTAATTGCCTCGACGAACACCCCGTCTTCGTTATCAAAGCTGATGCCGTATTCTTCCCGGACGTTACCCGGTACGGCGATGACTTCTTGAATCGTGACACCGAGCTGGGCCCGTGTCACTTTCCCATCCCGCTCGAGCATATCGATGACCGGCAACGCGACGTTGACGGGAATCGAGAAGCCGACCCCTTCGACGCTCGCCTCGGCGATTTTCATCGAGTTGATGCCGACGAGCTCGCCGCGGATGTTGATGAGTGCCCCGCCGGAGTTCCCCGGGTTGATGGCGGCATCGGTCTGGATGACCTCGGCGTTATAATCCATGAGACCGTCACTGTTCGTGTCGACCGGTACGGTGCGTTCGACACCACTGACGATACCACGGGTGACCGAGTTTGAAAAGACGCCGAGCGGATTCCCGATCGCCATGACGGTCTCGCCCGCCTGAAGCACGGTCGAGTCCCCGAGCGTGATCGGGGCGACATCGATATTGGCCGGTAGCTCGACCGAGGCAACGGCCAAATCGTTGAGCGGGTCTTCACCGAGAATGGTCGCCGCAGCAACTTGTCCGTCGGCGAACGCGACGTTGATCTCATCCGCTTCTTCGATGACATGGAAGTTCGTGACGATATACGCCGTGTCGCCGTCGACCTTATAGATGACACCAGAGCCCGCTCCGGCCTCCCACTGCGAGTCCGAGGTGAACGCCCGCTGGATGTTCGTAATGCTGACGACGGACGTCTTAGCGCCCGTCACAGCGCTCGTGATGTCAGATTCCGTGACGGTGACGGCTTGTTCCGTCCGAATCAGTTCATTCGTCACAAAACGAGAGGTTGGGGAATCCCAGAGCATCATCGCCAAAAAGAACAAAGCCGCTCCTAAGAATCCGCCAACCCCTCCGAGTAACAACGGTTTTAAATTCACTCGTGGCTTATGGCGCACATGTTCTTCTTGCTTCGGGCGCCACTCGCTACGAGATGGGTACGTCGGTTTTACATCGTTCATTGTATCTGCTTCGTGCTCTAAAGGTTCGACGTCTTGAGGTTCATACTCATGGTGTCTCTCTTCATTCACGACGCGTCCCCCCTTCAAGACAGTGTGTTATCTGTCTTTTCCCAAGTTCGCTTATAAAGAAACGAGCGAAGTGGGGGTCGATGGGTCGGTATCGCACAATTTGATGCGACCGAGGTCGACATCACGCGTCCCGAGTGTTTGCGAGACGCTCATTTGAGCGAGCTCTTTCATGTTGTTATCTTTACTGAGGTGAGCCAAATAAATCCGTTTCGTCTGATCCCCGATGACCTCGCTCATCGCGATGGCCGCGTCTTCGTTCGAGACGTGACCGTAGTCCCCGAGTATCCGGCGCTTGACGCTCCACGGGTAACGTCCCATCTGGAGCATCGAGACGTCGTGGTTCGATTCGAAAATAAAGTCATCGGCCCCGCGGATGACACCTTTCATCCGGTCGGACACATAACCCGTGTCGGTGATATGGGCGAGGCGTCTGCCGTCATGGGCGAACTGGTAGAACATCGGGTCGGCCGCGTCATGGCTGACGTTGAACGACTCGATCTCGATATCCCCGAACTGTTTAATCTCGCCTACCTCAAAGTGAAACTTCAAGGCCGGGTCGACCTTCCCAATCAAGGATTCCATCGCGTCCCACGTCTTCGCGTTCGCGTAAATCGGTAAATTGTACTTTCGAGCGAGAATCCCGACACCTTTAATATGGTCGGAGTGCTCATGCGTGACGAGCAGTGCATCGATACCGTCAAACGATCGGCCGATTTCGGTGATGCGTTGTTGCATCGCCTTCCCGGTCAATCCGGCGTCGACGAGCAATTTCGCCCGTTCCGTCTCAATGTAGAGGGCGTTTCCGGTCGAACCGCTCGCAAGCACACTATAGCGTAAAGTCACTCGATCACTCCTTTCATTCTTCTGAATCAAATTCGACCCGTTCGACGGTCCCGTCAATCGCATTGACGAAGTAGGCGTCCTCGTCAATCGTGATCGCCCAGAGCGGCGGCATGATAATCAGGCTGCCGGAACTGTCGAGCGGCAGGCTATAGAAGCCTGTATTGATGGCTCGCATCTCTTGATTCGGCTGGAAGTATTTCCGGGCCGCGAGTTGCGAGATCGCCTCGCTCGCCGTCAAAACGAGATCGTCTTGCGACTTCGAGGACAAGTTCGTCAAATGACGTTGTTTATAGTCGGTCACTTCGAACGCTTCGTTCAGTTGAAGCAATAAAAGCGACGGACCGATGTACTGTTCCGTCTCCCCGTTGATTTCGGGGTTCGAGAAAATTTTATTATTTTCATACATCTGTACGAAAGCGACTTGACGCGTCTCGGCGTCATATCGCCAGTACGCATATTCGGAACCGAACGGGACGTACTCTGAGACGAACGTCGCCGCGGTCGTCCGCAAATCGTTTTGATCGAGTGGGACGGGCTGTTTGAGCTCGACTTCGAGCTGCATGTTGTCGAGTGTCGTCGCCAGTTGGGCTTCCCGATTCTGCGTGATCATCGAGGCCGACATCTGTTCCGACGATCCCGTCAAATAGCCGATGTCCCGACCCATCCGTGGCAACTTCGACGCATCGACGTTGCGCTGGTCCAAGATTTGCGCGATTGACGTATTGTCGTTCGTCACGACCTCCGTCGCCCACGTTTCCGTCAAGAGCTGGAACAACAGGTAGATGTTCAGCGCGAGGAAGGCGAAGAGGAGAATCGTTTTCGCTTTACTCCAGTCCACGATACATCATCCTTTCTGTCCAGTCCTCCGGTTGATCGAATGGAATCCATCTTCCGGCTTCCCGAACGAACCAGTTCGGGGAGAACGTGACGTAACGGCTCGTGTCTTCATTGTATTCAATCTCATAGCCGAGACGAATCTCGGTCACGTTTTCAAATCGTCCTGCGTTGACGAGCGTATCAACCACATCTTGTCCATCCGCGAGCTGCGTCGTCCCGACCGAGATCAAACGATCGATTTCGAGATGGTGCCGGGTGATCGATCGGACTTGCGTCCCGTCGTTCTCGACACGCAGCGTCGACAAATCGACGGCGTCGTTGTTGATGAACGCCTCCCGTTGACTGAACACCGGGAAACCGTTCACGTGAAACCGGAACACGGTCGTCTCAAACCCTTGATTGGCCGGGGTAATCGCATCGAAGCGAAGCGACAACCCTTGGCTCTCCGACGTCTCATCGACCCAACCTCCGTGGAAGTTGACGAACTCGACGATCGTGTCGAGCCCGATGACCGACTCTTGTTCCGTGCTATTGCGCGACAAGTTACGGTAGCGGCTCGCGTTCAGGTTCGCATCGTACTCGGCGACGCTAACCCCGTTCGTGAGGGCGCCAACAGAGCTGGCCGGATCGACTTCCTGCACGTTCGGGTCACCCGGGAAGAACGTATCGCGCATCCAGTCGAGGCGCGCCGAGATTTGAATTTGAGATACGTCATAGGCGAACAGCTCATTCATCTCTGGTCCGACGACCGGGATATAGTTAACGCGTTCATCCGTGTACGTGACACGTCGCATCGCCCGGTCCGAATCTTTCAAGAACAGGCTGTTGACGTCCCCTTGGCCGACTTTCGACAAGCGGCCTTCCCAGAGCGACTGGTCGCTCATGATGGTACGGATGCGCCACGTGTCGTCCTTCATGAAGATGAGGGCGCGCTGCGGCACTTTCCCGGACAGGCTGTATGAGCCCGGGAGCATGTAGCTGAGCGTGTCCGCATAATACGCTTCCGGTAAAATCAGTTCGACGGCCTCGTCGACGCCCGCATACAAACTCGGGACGTTCTTGACGGCGAGTGGTTTGAACTCGCTCGCTTCGAACGATTCCCGGATGACGCGCATGATCTGCTTCGGCGTGTTCTTCGTGGCAAAGACGGCGTTATTCTCATGGACGACCGTTTGGGCCGGCACGATGACTTGACGCGCCTGGCGCTGCAACGACTCATCCACCGTCGCGACTTGCGTCTCCGATTGGACCGACTGATACTTCGGATGGTAATCCCAAAGGATGACCGTTTGGACGATGGACGTGACGATCAAGGTGAGCAAGACGAGCGATTTCACTAGTTCTGGCTTCGCCAAGAAGCGTGGTCGTTCCATCAGTCATTCACCTCCACGATCGTATCGAACGGGATGGTGAAGTAAATCGTCGTCCCACGTCCGAACTCACTCTCGGCCCAGATGTCGCCGCCATGGGCGGAAACGACTTCTTTGGCGATTGATAGACCGAGTCCGGTCCCACCGATATTGCGGGCCCGGGCCTTATCGACCCGATAGAACCGTTCAAAGATTTTTTTCAAGTTCGATTTCGGGATACCGACTCCTTCATCTTTAATGCCGATGACGAGCCGTTTGGCACGGAGCATCGTCCGGAACGTGATCGTCCCACCTTCCGGCGAGAACTTGACGGCGTTCGTGATGATGTTATCGATGACCTGCGTCATCTTGTCTTGATCGGCATGGACGTATACGCGACGCTTCATGAGCTTACGGCGGAACTGAATCGTCTCACCTTTCGTCATCTCATGTCGCTCGATGATATCGTTGAAGAACTGGATAAAATCGAACTTCACTTTTTGCATCGTATACTCTTTGCTGTCCATCTTCGACAGTTGCAACAAGTCGTTGACGAGGCGGATCATCCGCTCCGTCTCGTTTTGTGTCGTCTCGAGGAAGCGCGGGGCGAGCTCGTCGTCCTTATATGCGCCTTCCGCGAGCACTTCGAGGTAACTCCGCATCGTCGTGAGCGGCGTCCGCAGCTCGTGGCTGACGTTCGCGACGAACTCACGGCGGTCTTGCTCGACTTGTTCTTGCTCGGTCACGTCGTGCAAGACGACGATCAGACCGGTGATCGGTCCGCTATGCTTTTGAATCGGCGAGAAGTAGGCGCGGACGAGGAACAGCTCTTCGTCCGTACTGAGGTCGATCAGTTTCGGCGGCATCGTCCCGTCTTCCGGGATGACGATCTCATCGTCAAACTCGAGCAGGTTCTGTAGGTTCGCACCCATCGCCTCTTCTTCGGCGAGCCCAATCATGTCACGGGCCTGGTCGTTCATCAAGATAACCCGGAGCGAGCGGTCCGTCGCGACGACCCCATCCGACATGTTCTCGAGGACGCTCGTCAAGCGGCGTCGCTCAGCCTCGGTCGTGGCATTCGCCTCCATCAGCTCATCGGTCAATTCGTTGAACGAATAAGCGAGTTGGCCGACCTCGTCGTCGGAATAGACTTTAACTTTTCGCGAGAAGTTCCCTTTTCGCATCTCGACGGCTTGACGACGCATATCCGCAATCGGTCGCGTAATCGTCCGTGACAGCAAAATCCCAAGAATCGACGTGATGATGAGGGCGATGAGCGTCCCGGTCGCGAGGATTCGGGTCACTTGTTCCATCTGATTGTAGATGGACTGCATCGACGCCTCGATATAAATCATACCGGTCGTCGTCCCATCGACTTCTGATTTGACCGGAACGGCGACGACGCGCATGCGTTCGTTCGAGTCTTCATAGACGAGCGTCTCTTGCGCCCCGCTCGTCGCAAATGATTTTTGAATGAACGAGTTCGCCGTCCGTTGTCCGACGAGACTCTGGTTGTTCGGGTTCGACGTCGCCCGGACGACACTGTTCGTGTCGATAATCTGGACTTCGCGAATGTCGTCAGCTAGCGTCGTGCTCTCCGTAAACTCAGACAGCAGTTGATCCAGTACCTGGTTCAACTGCTGGTCCGAGGTCGAGTCACCACCGTTCGATGCGATCCCTTCACTGACGTTATAGCTCAGAAGGTTGGCTCGATCGACGAGCGACTGCGAGAAGTTGTTGATGTATTGTCGTTCGAGGGAGCGTACGAAGTACACTCCGATGACTTGCATCGCAACAAGAATGAGCAGCGCATAGATGACGACGAGCTTCCACTGGATAGATTTAAAGAAGTTCGTCCGTTTCATCGTTTAGTCTTCTTCTCCTGCTTTTAAATAGTACCCGACACCACGGCGCGTGATGATATACGTCGGCGTCGATGGATTGTCTTCGACTTTCTCACGCAATCGGCGGACTGTCACGTCGACCGTACGGACATCGCCGAAGTAGTCATAGCCCCATACCGTCTGGAGCAAATGCTCCCGCGTCATGACTTGCCCGATGTTTTGGGCGAGGTAATGGATGAGCTCGAACTCACGGTGTGTCAATTCGATTTTCTCTTCCCGTTTCGTGACCATGTACGAATCCGGATGAATCGTCAAATCACCGATCACGATATCGTTGTCGTTGGCACCTTTCGTCTCTGGGGCCGGAGCCGTTGCGTGACGGCGCATGTTCGCCTTGACGCGGGCCAAAAGCTCGCGTGAGCTGAACGGCTTTGTGACGTAATCGTCGGCACCGAGCTCAAGTCCGAGCACTTTATCGATCTCAGAGTCTTTCGCCGTCAACATGATGATTGGCATGTCGTACTTCTTACGGACTTCACGGCACACTTCCATGCCGTCTTTGAGCGGCAGCATGATGTCGAGCAAAATCAAATCCGGTTTGACTTCTTCGACTTTCACGAGCGCCTCTTCCCCGTCATATGCGACGTGGACTTGGTATCCTTCTTTTTCAAGCTTAAACTTCAATATATCTGCGATTGGTTGTTCGTCATCTACCACTAAAATCGTACGATCCATTCAGTGAGTCCTCCTCTTATCGTTAAACGTACATGTCTACATTGTAACTCTTTTTCTATAGGTTAGAAAGCGTGGTCCATTTCCGTGGAAATGAAAAGAGAGCCACGAGGGCTCTCTGTCTTATGCTTCGTAAATGTCACGCAAGATGACCGTCTGCTCACGTGCCGGTCCGACCGAGAACGTCAACAATTCGATACCCGTCAACGCTTCGATGCGCTTGACGTAGTTCTGTGCGTTCACCGGCAAGTCTTCGAACTTGCGGATGCCTGTGATGTCTTCTGTCCAGCCTGGGAGCTCTTCGAACACCGGCTTGCACTGTTCGAGCACGCGGAAGTTCGGTGGGTACTCGTCGAGGAGCTTGCCTTCGAACTCATATGCCGTACAAATCTTGAGTGTCTCAAGACCTGTCAACACGTCAATCGAGTTGAGGCAAAGGTCTGTGATGCCGCTGACGCGGCGCGAGTGGCGGACGACAACCGAGTCGAACCAACCGACGCGACGCGGACGTCCTGTCGTCGTACCGTACTCTTTTCCGACTTCACGGATCGTGTGACCGATCTCATCGTCAAGTTGGGTCGGGAACGGGCCGTCTCCGACGCGTGACGTGTACGCCTTACAGACGCCGACGACGTGATGGATCTTCGATGGACCGATACCGGCACCGCTCGATACGCCGCCTGAAGCCGCGTTCGATGATGTGACGAACGGGTACGTCCCGTGGTCGATGTCTAGCAACACACCTTGCGCGCCTTCGAAGAGCACTTTCTGTTCTTCGTCGAGCGCGTTGTTCAACACGACCGATGTATCACACACGTACTTGGCGAACTGTTGGCCGTACGCATAGTATTCTTCAAAGATATCATCGAATTCGATCGCATCGACTTCGTACATCTTCACGAACATGCGGTTTTTAATCGCGAGGACCGTCTTGAGCTTCTCGGCGAACACTTCTTTGTCGAGCAGGTCGGCGATGCGAATCCCGATGCGCGCCGCTTTGTCCATGTAGCAAGGACCGATCCCTTTGAGTGTCGTCCCGACTTTGGCGTCGCCTTTCGCGTCCTCTTCGAGCTTGTCTTGCAACTGGTGATACGGCAAAATGACGTGGGCCCGGTTCGAGATGCGGAGGTTATCCGTGCTCACACCGCGCTCATGCAAATACGCGAGCTCCGTGACGAGCGATTTCGGATTGACGACCATCCCGTTCCCGATGACACATGTTTTGTCCGAGTAGAAGATCCCCGATGGAATCAAGTGAAGTTTATACTTCGTATCGTTGAAGACGATTGTATGACCAGCGTTGTCTCCCCCTTGATAACGCGCGACGACCTCGGCCTGCTTCGATAAGAAGTCCGTGATTTTCCCTTTACCTTCATCGCCCCACTGCGTTCCCACTACGACTACTGATGACATAATGAATCCTCCTTGTAGATAAACGTTCTATTCAAACCATCCGTAAGTGTACACTTGCTCTTGTTGAAAGTCAACCTAATACCGAACGATATTTTTAAGTTGTAACCTTTCGTTCGTTATTGACGTGTCATTTCTCGTTCAATGATGGAATTCTTCAAAATCAAGATACGTTTAGGTCTAAAGACCGACCAAAAAGGCGACGTCATGAGACGTCGCCTGGCAGAATCATTCGTCCTACATCGGTGGCGCAAAGGCTTGCGTCTCCATGTTGACGAACTTGTTATATTCTTTTCGGAACGAGAGTTTGACCGTCCCCGTCGGACCGTTACGCTGCTTGGCGATGATGATCTCGATCGTGTTGGCGTCTTCACTCTCTTTGTCGTAATAGTCATCCCGGTACAAGAACGCGACGATATCGGCATCTTGCTCAATCGCCCCGGATTCCCGGATATCCGACATCATCGGCCGCTTGTCTTGACGGCTCTCAACACCACGTGAGAGCTGTGACAAGGCGATGACCGGCACTTGAAGCTCACGCGCGATTGCTTTGAGCGTACGCGAGATTTCCGAGACTTCTTGTTGCCGGTTCTCGCCCGGCTTGCCGTTCCCGACGATGAGCTGCAAGTAGTCAATCATGATCATGCCGAGGCCGTGCTCTTGTTTCAAGCGGCGGCACTTCGCCCGAATCTCGTTGACGCGAAGACCCGGCGTATCATCGATATAGATACCGGCTTGTGACAGCGACGACATCGCGAGCGAGAGTCGCCCCCAGTCCTCGGCCTCGAGCCGTCCCGTCCGTAGACGCTGGGCATCGATATTGCCTTCCGCACAGAGCATCCGCATGACGAGCTGCTCGGCACCCATCTCCAAACTGAAGATGGCGACGTTCTCGCCGGTACGGACGGCCACGTTTTGCGAGATGTTCAAGGCGAAGGCCGTCTTCCCGACGGAAGGACGGGCCGCGACGATGATGAGGTCGTTGCGTTGGAAACCGGCCGTCATCTTGTCGAGATCGCTGAACCCGGTCGCGATACCGGTGATTTCGCCGCTCGATTGGTGCAGTTTTTCAATCGTCGAGTAGGCGTCCGATAAGACCGATCCGATCGGATGGAAGCTTGACTGCCCTTTACGTTGCGAGACTTTTAAAATGTTCCGCTCGGCGTCTGACAGGACGGCATCGACCTCATCTTGGCGTTCATAGCCGTCCGAGACGATATTCGTCGCAGTCCGAATCAAGCGGCGAAGCGCCGCCTTTTGGTCGACGACGTTCAAATAATAACCGATGTTGCCGATGGCTGGAACCGCTTCGGCGATTTCCGCCAAATAGTTCAACCCACCGATTTCATCGAGAATGCCTTGGGCTTGAAGCTCCGAACTGAGCGTGACCAAATCGACGAGTTCGCCGCGGTCGTTAATCTTCAGCATCGCCTCAAAAATCCGTTGATGGCTGACACGATAAAAGTCGTCCGGGTCGACCCGTTCCGAGGCCGTAATCAGCCGATCAGAATCGAGGATGACGGCCCCAAGGACAGCTTGTTCCGCTTCGACGCTATGTGGCGGGGTGTTGACTTGAATCGCATCACTCATACGTTGTCTACCTCACCTTCACGCTTCTTGAACATGAACGTTTAACGAAGCCGTGACGTCATGATGCAACTTCACCGGCACTTTCGTGAACCCGAGCGCTTTGATTGGGTGTTCAAGCTCGATTTTACGCTTGTCAATCTTGTAGCCCATTCCTTTCAACGCCTCACCGATTTGTTTGCTCGTGACCGATCCGAAGACGCGACCGCCTTCACCTGACTTCGTCTTGACGACGATCGTCTCTTTTTCGAGCTTGTCCTTCAACTGTTGGGCTTGCTTCAATTCTTCTTCGGCCGCTTCTTCAGCGCGTCGCTCTTTCGCGGCGAACGCCTTCAAGTTACCCGGTGTCGCTTCGACCGCCAAGTTCTTTTTAAAGAGTACGTTCTTCGCGTAAGCGTCCGCGACGTCTTTGACGTCACCAGCTTTACCTTGACCTTTAACATCTACTTTTAAAATGACTTTCATTCAGAATCCTCTCCCTCTGTTTCATCTGTCATATAATGATCAATCGCTTCTTGTAATAACGTCTTCGCCTGTTCCCGGCTCACGTTCAATTGCGTCGCCGCATTCGTCAAATGGCCGCCTCCGTCCAGCATCTCCATGATGACTTGGACGTTGACGTCGCCGAGCGAACGAGCACTGATGCCGGTCCGGCCGTCTGGCAAGATGGCGATGACGAACGACGCTTTAACACCCTCCATATTGAGGAGTTGATCAGCGGATTGGGCAATCAACACTTGATGATGCACTTCATCATCCGAAGCGACGGCGATCGCCATACCATCGGAATAAATATCCGTGTTTTCGAGTATATGGGACTGTTCGATATACGATTCAAGGTCTTGACGCATGAAGTGTTGGACAAGCACGGTGTCTGCCCCTTGAATCCGAAGGAAGGAAGCGGCGTCGAACGTCCGCGATCCCGTCCGCAGAGTAAATCCTTTCGTGTCGACCACCATACCTGCGAGGAGCGACGTCGCCTCTAAAATCGATAGCTTGCGCGTCCCGGCCTGATACTCGATCAACTCCGTCACGAGTTCGCACGTCGATGACGCGTACGGCTCCATATAGACGAGGACCGGATCCTCGATGAACTCTTCGCCGCGGCGATGGTGATCGATAACGACGACCCGTTCCGCCCGGTCCAAAATGTCCCGTGAGATGACGAGCGACGGTCGGTGCGTATCGACGACGACGAGGAGCGTCTGTTCGTCGATGAGCGGTTGAGCCTCGAACTCTGTCAAAAAACGGCTATATAGGTCTTCGTCGTTTTCGACTTCATTGACGAGACGTTGGATGCCGACACTCGTCTCGCCGGCTGGGATGACGACGTACGCCTCGCGACCGACAAATTCAGCCAGTTTCATGATGCCAATCGAAGCCCCAAGTGAATCCATATCGGGGTTTTTATGCCCCATAATCAGGACACGGCTCGACTCGCGAATCAAATCGCGCATCGAGTTCGAGATGACGCGGGCTCGAACCCGGGTCCGTTTCTCGGTCGGGTTCGTCTTGCCGCCGAAAAAGCGGACTTTCCCGTTATGACGCTTGACGACGACCTGGTCACCGCCGCGTCCGAGCCCTAAATCGAGACTCGATTGCGACAAGTTGCCGAGTTCCGTCAACGTCGTCTCTCCGCAACCAATCCCGATGGAGAGTGTGAGCGGAATCTTATGCTCTTTCGTCGCCTCGCGGACCTCATCGAGAATCGAGAAGCGGTTGTTCTCGAGTTCAGAGAGCGTCCGTTCGTTCATGACGAGAAAGAAGCGGTCGGCTGCCGTCCGGCGCATATAGATATGGTATTTTTGAGCCCATTGGTTCAAGAGGACGGTCACACGTCGATTGATTTCACTCCGGACCTGTTCATCCACAGCGGTCGACATCTCGTCATAGTTGTCTAAGTATAAGACGCCGATTACCGTCTGTGTTTCCGAGTATTTTTGTTCAATCTCTGCCTCGTCCGTCATATCGAACAAGTAAAGTGTCTGATACTCCCTATTGTAGAGGACCCGATAAACGCGGTCTCCGACTTCGATGGTCGCCTCGTCCTCTTCTTCCTCAATCAATTCGGTGAACGCCGAGTGAATCGAGTCAATCGAGATTCCGAGTTCCATCTCGAGCTCAAAGATGAGTCGAGACTGTTCATTGAACCAGCTGATGCGACGAGCTTCGTCAAAGACGAGAATCCCGATCGGCATGCCGGTGAGCGCTTCTTTCCCAACATCTTCAATCCGATGCGACAAGGAATGAACGTATTGTTCCCATGCCTTGCGCTCTCGTCGAATCGTCACTTGCTGATAGATGAAAAAAATCAGCGTGCCCACGAACAGGGTGATTGCCGCCACAATGCTGTAGAACGCCAATCCTAACGCGACCAACATTCCAATCACATATGGAACGGCGTGACGCGCGTACTGGTTCTTCACTGATGTTATTGCTTCACCACTGTGCATGTGTGCCTCCTAAAATGAGTGGTGTTCCACCCATGATGTCTAAATGGTTTCTGCTCTATCATACCATATCCGCCCGTTTCACTTACACTCCTACATCGGCTCAGAAAACAAAAAACGACCTATCCCGAGGGATAAGCCGTGTGTCAAAAATTACTCTGCAACGTATGGAAGCAAAGCCATTTGACGTGAGCGCTTGATAGCGACAGTAAGTGGACGTTGGTATTTCGCTGAAGTACCAGTCACACGACGTGGAAGAATTTTACCACGCTCCGAAACGAAGCGTTTGAGCAATTCTACGTCTTTATAATCGATATGGGTGATGTTGTTCGACGTAAAGAAACATACTTTACGACGACGACGACCTCCTGGACGACGTGCCATGTGAAGACCTCCTTTTTAGTTTAGTTTTCGAATCGACGCGATCAAAATGGCAGATCGTCATCCGATAAGTCGATTTTTCCGCCACCCGAGAACGGGTCAGCTTCAAAACCTTTGTTTGAGTTCGAGGACTGAGATGAAGTCGAAGAAGCGGCTGCGCCCCATCCTGACCCACTTGACTCACCACCACCGAAGACATCTCCAGCCGGTGCTGTATCACGTTGCCCTGAGGCACCGCGTGGTTCAAGGAAGCGTACGCTATCGGCTACGACTTCTGCCCGGTAACGACGTTGGCCATCTTGACCTTCGTAACTACTGATTTGAAGGCGACCGTCTACGCCGGCCATGCTGCCTTTTTTCAAATATTGTGCCACGTTCTCTGCTTGTTTGCGCCAAACGACACAATCAATAAAGTCCGCCTCGCGCTTCCCATCTTGTCCAGTGAATGGACGATCGCAAGCGAGAGTAAAGCGAGTTACGGCAATCCCGCTCTGCGTGTAACGCATTTCTGGATCGCGTGTCAATCGACCAACTAACACAACTCGGTTAATCATCTCAAAGCTCCCCTTTCGCAATATGAAGCGTTAAGAATTAACGCTCGTCTTTAGTTGTCATTTGACGGACAACGTCATCAGAGATCTTCATGAGACGCTCTGTTTCTTGAATCGCTTTAGGCTCAGCAGTGATGTTGAGAAGAACGTAGTGTCCTTCGCGCATCTTGTTGATTTCGTAAGCGAGACGACGTTTACCCATGTCTGTTGTTTTATCAACAGTACCACCGTTTTCAGTGATGACGTTGTTGAAGCGTTCGATTAAAGCTTTCTTAGCTTCCTCATCAACTGATGGACGGATAATGTAAAGAAGTTCGTATTTACGCATTATCTTTCACCTCCTCTTGGACTAACGGCTCCTACCGGTTGTAGGAGCAAGGAGCAAACAAATGTTTTACTCACGTCATAATATACTATCAAACTTCTGTTCGTTTTACAATACGTTTCCGTAAAATGGCTTAAACGTTGAAACGGAACGTGACGACGTCGCCATCTTGGAAGACATATTCTTTTCCTTCTGAGCGAAGTTTCCCTTGTTCTTTGACCGTCGTCATATTGCCGGCAGCTGACAAGTCTTCATACGAGACGACTTCTGCCCGGATGAATCCACGCTCGAAGTCCGAGTGGATGACGCCCGCACATTGTGGGGCTTTCATGCCTTGCTTGAACGTCCAGGCGCGTACTTCTTTCTCACCGGCCGTGAAGTAAGTCGCGAGACCGAGCGTCGAGTAAGCGGCACGAATCAATTGATCGAGACCTGATTCTTCGATGCCGAGGTCTTGCAAGAACTCAAGGCGCTCTTCTGGTTCGAGCTCTGAGATTTCTTCTTCGATGCGGGCACAGATGACGATTACTTTCGCCTCTTCTGTCGCCGCGTGTTCACGAACTGCTTGGACGTATGGGTTTTGATCGGCATCCGCCACTTCGTCTTCACTGACGTTCGCGACGTAAAGCATCGGCTTCATCGTGAGCAATTGGAAGTGTTTGACGATCGCAAGCTGGTCTTCTGTCAACTCGGCAACGCGAGCCGGGCGCTCCGATTCGAGGACGGCTTGAACGATTTCAAGTGCCTCGAGTTCTTGAGGTGCACCCTTATCTTTCGACTTGACCATTTTTTGAACGCGCGTGATGCGTTTCTCGACCAACTCAAGGTCGGCCAAAATCAATTCGAGGTTGATGGTCGTGATGTCATCAATCGGTGAGACTTTTCCTGCTACGTGCGTGATGTTGTCGTCTTCAAAGCAACGGACGACTTGGCAAATCGCGTCGACTTCACGGATGTTGGCGAGGAATTTGTTTCCAAGACCTTCTCCTTTTGACGCACCTTTCACGATTCCGGCGATATCTGTAAACTCAAATGCGGTCGGTACGGTCTTCTTCGGTTTGACGAGTTCTGTCAACCGATCGAGACGTGCGTCCGGCACTTCGACGACCCCAACGTTCGGGTCGATTGTCGCGAACGGATAGTTGGCTGCTTCTACACCGGCTTGCGTGATGGCGTTAAATAATGTCGATTTCCCGACGTTCGGTAATCCGACGATTCCTGCTGTTAATCCCACTTGTATGTCCTCCTCATCCGGCTTTCCCGGGAAATGTTGATCCGTCTGTGGAGTGGGTACGTTCAGTACACCACACCGTCACATCCTTCACAATTATAGTTAGTCCTCGATTAAACCGCAACTCACGGTTGCAACATAGAGAAGAACGCCACTTATTCAGCGGCGTTCTCTTGTTTAAGCACTTTTTTCAATCGCTTATCAAAGTCGCGACGCGGCATGAGCACGCTCGCCCCGCATCCTTGACACTTGATGCGAATATCCATTCCGACCCGAGTCACCTGCCAGCGGTTCGTCTGACACGCATGCGGTTTCTTCATTTCTACAAAATCGTTCAACTCATACGATTTAGCCTGCATTTTCCGGCGCTCCTTTAGTCGTTGTGGTTGGCGGCATCATGACGGTACGCGGATACGGGATTTCGATTCCGCGCTCATCTAGCCCGGCCTTCAACTCTTTATGCAAAATCCGACCGGCCGCGAAGTGTTGTGTCGGCGGAACTTCGGCCATGAGACGATAGACGACTTCCGACGGTCCGAGCGACTGCACACCAGCGAGCGTAATTGGTTCGATGAACAAGTCGTGATACTTCTCCTCGACCGTATGGGCGATTTCTTTCAACGCCTTCTCAACTTTAGCCATGTCTTCTTCATACGCGACACCTATATCGACGACTGCGACGCTGTTCTCGAGTGAGTAGTTCGTCACTTGCATGATTTGTCCGTTCGGGATGATCGTCACTTGTCCGTTCAACCCTTTCAACTTCGTCGTCCGAATCCCGACTTCGATGACGGTACCGTCGACTTGTTGATTTAAATTGACGTAATCCCCGTTCTTATACTGGTTCTCGAAGATGATGAACGCACCTGTGATGACGTCCTTCACCAAGTTTTGCGCACCGAACGAGATGGCCAGACCGGCAACCCCGGCCGATGCGATTAAACCGGCGATATTGACGCCAAACTGCCCGAGCACCGTCAAAATCATGATCAGGCCGAGCACATAGCGAATCGTGTTTTGGGCCAATTTCGATAGCGTCTCATTTTGCCGTTGCGTCACAATATCGTGCTCTTTAATTTTACGCAGTGCGAACACGCGTTGGACCATCGACGTCAAAATACGTGACGCCACATAAAGTGCCAAGATGATGAGTGCGACACCGGTCAATTTGATACCGAGACCGATCCACATCTCCGTGTCTTGGAAATAGGCGACGAACCGATTGACACTATCCATCGTTTCGTCGGCTACCGTGCTTAAGTTTGTATCTGTATTTTGTGAAGCCATGTTGTCACCTCTAGCGTTATAGATTCTAACCCATCAAACCATAATTAACGACTTTTCTCAAACCCTACATCCGGACGTTATAAGTTTTGGTGTTCCGGGAATGGGATAATACGGTTTCATTCCGCAATTGCAACTAGACGCAGGCAGCTTAGAAGAGAGGATGAGATTCATGCCGTTTCGCCTAAAACCTCATAAACCATACTCTTTCTTCATCGAACATACCGAACGGAGTGGATCCAAGCTCTTTGCCGATCAACTGCATGATCAGTTGGCAAAGGAGACGCATCGTCCGATTGTCCTCGTTTGTATCGGCTCCGACCGTTCCACCGGTGACTCGCTCGGACCGCTCGTCGGCACGTTCCTTGAGGAGCGCTTTGTCCGCAATATCCATGTGTACGGCACGTTGACAAAACCGGTCCATGCGCTGAACCTTGTCGAGACGCTCCATGAGATTCAGACACGGTTCCATCGCCCCCTCATCATCGCCATCGACGCTTGCCTCGGTCGCTTGTCGAGTGTCGGTTATATCTTCTTCTCAGAAGGACCGCTCGCCCCCGGTGCCGGTGTTCAAAAAGAACTCCCTTCGGTCGGCGAATACAATATTAAAGCCGTCGTCAACGTAAGTGGCTTCATGGAAATGATGATTTTGCAAAACACGCGCCTCCACCTCGTCTATGAGCTGGCCCGTTTCATCACCGACGGGTTCGTCGAGTTCGACTCACGCATCGGGCGGCTCCATCAAGAAGAGGCGGCCATCACCCGACTTCGTCAGTCTCGTGACGAATCGAAATCTTGAGGCGATAACAACGTCAATAGATGTTCCAAATCGTCTTGCGAGAAATACTTCAGCTCGAGGACGCCCCCTTTTCGACGCGGGCGAATCGATACATCCATTTGAAGACGTTCCGCTAGCACCGCCTCGACGGCTTCCACGTCGGCGTCCGAGCGTTTGAGCGTCTTTTTTTCAATGCGCTCCTTTTGTAAATAGCGCTCGAGTCGGCGGACCGTCCATTGCTCGGCGATGACGCGACGGGCAATCTGTTCCATCGCCTGAACCGATTTCATGCCGGTGATGGCCCGGGCGTGGCCCATCGTCAACTCACCGACCATGACCGCATGCTGGACCGCGCTCGGTAACCGAAGCAGTCTCAAGCTGTTCGTCACATGGCTCCGACTCTTGCCGACGCGTTCGGCCAGTTGTTGCTGGGTCAATCCGAGCGTTTGCATCAACTGTTCGTAGGCGAGCGCCTCTTCGATCGCGTTCAAGTCGGCACGTTGAATATTCTCAATCAAGGCGAGTTCCATGACGCGGTCCGAGTCGGCCGTGACAATCAACGCCGGGATATCCGTCTTGCCGGCCAATTGAGCAGCCTGAAACCGGCGCTCGCCGGCGATGATTTCATAAAACCCACTCGCTTTACGGACGACGATTGGTTGCAACACCCCATAACGTTCAATCGATTGCCTGAGCTCGTCTAGCTTTTCTGGTTCGAACTGCTTACGGGGCTGGTTCGGGTTGGGACGAATGTGTTTAATCGGTAACCGTTCCATCATGATTCCTCCATTCCTTCTGACTGATAGCTATAAAAAAAGCACAGGCTCACTTTTGTGGCCGTGCTTTCGGGATTCGAATTCGAATTTCAACAAATTCGTCTTCTTCGACTTCCTCGGTCTGGACTTCAATCCCGGTCTTTCCGATCAAACTGACCGAGTCCCGGATCGTATTGAGGGCGATTCGCGTGTCACGTGCGAAACTTTTCGTCCGACGGCGTTGCTTTTTCGGTTTCCGCTTCTCTTCTTCAATCGGTGTCGTCAAGAAGGCGACGCGTTCTTCCGTCTCTTTGACGTTAAAGTCCTGCTCTATAATCTCCATGAGCACTTGGAGCTGGAGTCCTTCCTCTTTGAGCGGCAAGAGCGCCCGAGCGTGACGTTCATTGATTTGGCGGTCGCGCAAACATTGCTTGACGTCGTTCGGCAATTTCAACAAGCGTAGTTTATTGGCAATCGTCGACTGGCTCTTGCCGAGACTCTTCGCGAGCGCGTCTTGTGTCAGACCTTTCATGGCGAGCAGACGATCGTACGCCTCCGCTTCTTCAATCGGACTGAGCTGTTCGCGCTGCAAGTTCTCAATCAATGCCAGAGCGGCAGTCGTATCGTCATCCATCTCCCGGACGATGGCCGGAATGACCGACCAGCCGAGCGATTTAACGGCGCGGAAGCGGCGTTCCCCAGCGATAATCTCGTAGCGTCCCTCTTCTGCTTTTCGGACGACGATTGGCTGCAGGAGACCATGTTCATCGATTGTGACAGCGAGCTCTTCGATTTTAGCCGGCTCGAATACTTTACGCGGTTGATAACGGTTCGGGAGAAGCAACGATAACGCGATGTCTTGAACTGCGTCATTCGGTTTGACTTCTGCGATTTCTGTAACCGCCACTTCTGGACGACTTCCGAACAGTTTAGCAAATGTTTTCTTCAACGTCGGCACCCCTCTATGTAAAAAATAAGCAGATTCCACTACCGGAATCTGCTTTTAGTTTCACGTGAAACACTATTGCTCAGATTAGCGGCTCTTTCGCTGGGGTACCCGCTTTACGTGGATATTTCCCAGGCGTTTTTCGTAATTTATCTACAATTACGATATTACGCTCACTCATCTCTCCTGGCAATAGGAACTGGTGTGTCGTTTTTACTTTCCCACCGAGCACGGCCAAGGCGTTTTTCGCATCGACCAGCTCGTCGGAAACCTTCGCTGCTTTGAGCGCTACGAACGTTCCGCCGACTTTTGCGAGCGGTAAACAGTACTCGGCGAGCACCGTCATCCGGGCAACCGCACGGGCGGTTACGACATCAAATTGCTCACGAAATTTTTTATTTTTTCCAAACTCTTCGGCGCGTCCGTGATGGAATGCCACACCTTCTAACCCGAGCGCGAGCGCGAGTTCGTTCAAGAATGTGATCCGCTTGTTAAGCGAGTCGATAATCGTCACGTGAAGGTGCGGGAATAGAATTTTGAGCGGCAAACTCGGGAATCCAGCCCCGGCACCGACATCACATACGGTATCCACGTTTGCGAAGTCGAAATGGAACGCCGCACTGAGCGAGTCATAGAAATGCTTCAAATACACTTCTTCCTTGTCCGTGATCGCCGTCAAATTCATCTTCTCATTCCACTCGACGAGCATCTCGAAATACAGTTCGAACTGAGCGAGTTGTTTCTCGCTCAATTCAAACCCTTCTGCCTGCAGCGCCTCAATAAATTGGGATTGGTTCATCGTTTCACTCCACTGTCGCGTATTGTCCTTGCTCGATATAGACAAGAAGAATCGAAACGTCCGCCGGGTTTACCCCGGAAATACGTGACGCTTGTCCAATCGAGAGCGGACGAACTTGTTTTAGTTTTTGTTTCGCTTCCGTCGCAAGACCACCGATTGCATCGTAATCGAGTTTCTCCGGAATCCGTTTTTCTTCCATCCGACGCATCTTCTCGACTTGCTCAAGCTGCTTCGAGATGTAGCCTTCGTATTTCACTTGAATCTCGACTTGCTCCGCCACTTCAAACGGCACTTCGATCGGTGCCGGTGCAAAGCGCATGAGCGTCGCGTACGTCACTTCTGGCCGCTTCAACAAAATGCTGGCATGCGTCGCTTCTTTGAGCGGGTTCGCGCCAACTTCTTCGAGCACGGCGTTCACGTCAGCGGACGGTTTGATGACGAGTCCGTTGAGACGCTTCACTTCTGCCGCGATGGCGACTCGTTTGTCTTCAAGGTGGGCATGACGCTCTGGTGACAATAGACCGACCTCGTGACCGATGTCGCTCAAACGAAGGTCCGCATTGTCGTGGCGCAAAAGCAAGCGATACTCGGCGCGGGATGTGAGCAGGCGGTATGGCTCGTTCGTCCCTTTCGTCACGAGATCATCAATCAAGACGCCGATATACGCCTGTGAGCGGTCCAAGATGACCGGCTCTTTGCCGAGCACTTGGCATGCGGCGTTGATTCCGGCCATGATGCCTTGTCCGGCCGCTTCTTCATAGCCGCTTGTCCCATTGATTTGACCTGCCGTGAACAATCCGCCAACCGTCTTCGTCTCGAGTGTCGGCCAAAGTTGCGTCGGTACGACCGCATCGTACTCAATCGCGTATCCAGGGCGCATCATCTCTGAGTTCTCAAGCCCCGGAATCGTCCGGAGCATTTGATGCTGAACGTCTTCCGGCATACTCGTCGAGAAGCCTTGCACGTAAATTTCTTCCGTGTCACGACCTTCTGGCTCGAGGAAGATTTGGTGACGCGGTTTATCGTTGAACCGGACGACTTTATCTTCAATCGATGGGCAGTAACGTGGGCCCGTCCCTTTGATGGCACCTGAGTACATTGGCGAACGATGCAAGTTCTCATCAATCAATTGGTGCGTCCGCTCGCTCGTATACGTGAGCCAGCACGGGATTTGCTCAATCGGGTCGAGGTCCGTCGACGTGTACGAGAAGAGCGACGGATTGTCGTCCCCTGGTTGAATCTCCGTCTTCGAGTAATCGATCGTCTTCCCGTCGATGCGTGGCGGTGTCCCCGTCTTGAAACGGACGAGTTCGAGCCCGAGCTCTTCTAAATGCTTCGACAATTCGACCGAAGGCATCTGGTTGTTCGGACCGCTCTCATACGACAATTCGCCGATGATGATTTGACCGCGCATGAACGTACCGGTCGTGACGATGACCGCTTTCGAGCGGTACTCCGAACCAGTATTCGTGACGACGCCGGCGACTTTCCCATCTTCGATGAGAAGTCGTTCGACGAGCGCTTGACGAAGCAATAGGTTCGGTTCGTCTTCAAGCACTTTCTTCATATGATTTTGGTATTGGAATTTGTCCGCTTGCGCCCGTAATGCGCGCACTGCTGGACCTTTTGATGTGTTGAGCATCTTCATTTGAATGTACGTCGCATCGATCGCCTTCGCCATTTCGCCGCCAAGGGCATCGATTTCGCGAACGACGATCCCTTTCGCGGGACCACCGATCGATGGGTTGCAGTACATGAATCCGACCATATCCGGATTCATCGTGAGCATCGCCGTTTTCGCGCCCATGCGCGCCGAAGCCAGTGCGGCCTCGATTCCCGCATGACCGGCTCCGATGACGATGACATCAAACTCGCCTGCCGTGTAAGCCATAGTTGTTCCTCCTTATTATTTCCCAAGACAAAACTGTGAAAAGAGTTGATCAATCAAACTTTCTTGAACGGTGTCCCCGTTGATTTCGCCGAGCGTATCCCACGCCCGCCGTAAATCGATTTGGACCATATCAATCGGCAAATTCATGGCGGCGCTTCCGAGCGCCTCATCGATTTGTTCGATCGTCCGTTTGATGAGCTGAATGTGTCGTGCGTTCGAGATATATGTCATATCCTGTGATTCGACGCCTTTAGCGAAGAACAAGTTCGAGATCGCCTTCTCCAATGCATCGATTCCCTCTTCTAATAAGAGAGACGTCGCCACGATCGGGCGACCTGCCGCTAGTTTCTCCAGCTTAGAAGAATCCATACTTTGTGGCAAGTCCGTCTTATTGATGATGATGATCGCATTCATACCAGCAATCGCCTCAAATAAGGCCTCATCCTCGACAGTCAGACCTTCATGCCCGTTCAAGACGAGCAAAATCAAGTCAGCCCCGGCGAGCGCCTTGCGCGATTTCTCGACACCGATCCGCTCGACGATATCTTCCGTCTCCCGAATTCCTGCCGTATCAATCAATTTGAGCGGAACGCCTTTGACGTTCACATACTCTTCAATCGTATCGCGCGTCGTTCCGGCGATTTCCGTGACGATCGCTTTCGTCTCTTGTACGAGCGTGTTCATGAGCGATGATTTGCCGACGTTCGGTCGACCGATAATCGCTGTCGCGAGCCCTTCTCGTAAAATCTTGCCTTGTCGCGCCGTCTCGAGCAGTTGCTCGAGCACACGCTTCACTTCGCCCGCCTTGTCTTCGACGATGGCCTGGGTCATCTCTTCGGCGTCGTATTCCGGATAGTCGATATTGACCTCGACCGCCGCAATCGTCTCAAGCAACAGTTGACGCAACTCGCGGACGAGCCGTGACAAGCGTCCTTCCATTTGTGACATGGCGACGTTCATGGCCCGATCCGTTTTGGCACGAATCAAATCCATGACGGCCTCGGCTTGCGACAAATCAATCCGTCCATTCAAAAAGGCGCGTTTCGTGAACTCGCCCGGTTCTGCCAAGCGGATGTCCGGTTGTTCAAGAATCAGTTCGAGGACACGATTGACCGCGACGATTCCTCCATGGCAATTGATTTCAACGACGTCTTCTCGCGTGAACGTCTTCGGTGCGCGCATGATGCTCACCATGACTTCATCGACGACCTCGTCCGTGCCAGGACGTTTCAATTTTCCGTAATGGATCGTATGTGACTCCACTTTCGTCAAATCCTTTCCAGAAAACACACGGCCCACCGTCTCGACGGCGCGGTCACCGGACAAGCGGACGATTCCGATTGCCCCTTCACCCATCGGCGTCGAAATCGCCGTAATCGTGTCAAACTCTAGCATCATCTTTCCCTCCCATACTTCTTACTACTTCCTCTATCTTATGCATAACGCACCTACTATACACGATATTTGTCTCGAACGAAAGAGTCCGACCTCTCGAGCAACGGTTGCATTTCAGTGAATTACTTTAGTACAATAAAGGAATATATTTCCATGGAGGACGTGATGAAATGCGACAGCAAGATGCCATCGCCACATTGACCGACAGCCTCATCTCCGATACGGACGTGCAGGCCATTTTCTTGAAAGGATCGTTCGGGCGTGGTGAAGCGGACGAACATTCCGATGTCGACTTGTACGTCATGGTCGCCCCTGACAGCCTGAATGAGTTCTTGTCGCGCCGCCGCGACCATCTGGCCACATATCGCCCGATTCTACTCGAGGACGAAATCGATATCGTAGCCCCGCAACTGATCGTCGTCTATGATGATTTCTTGCATCTCGACTTCTTCACGGTGACGGCGGACACGTTGAACCATCAAGACACAATCACGGTGCTGTATGATCCGGAACATCGACTGCAACATCACTCGAGTTCGCTCACCTTGTCGGATGAAGACTTAAGCGGACACGTGTTTGATGCGATTTGGTTCTTTTTCCAATATATGAAAGCCCGTGACCGCGGCAACGATGTCTGGGCCGTCGAGATGCTTCGGCAAGGCATGAGTCATTTCGCCTATGTGCTCGCCGCTCATTACGAACCCGAACGGGCCGCACTCGGGTTGAAAGACGTGGCCGCCCGACAGCGGATTGAAATCCGGACCTTTTATGAAGCGTTGACACCCGACCATCATGCGACAGCCGCTCGATGGTATATCTCCCGTCTCGAAGTCGAGCGTCCCTTCTTCGAGACGACCGTTGCGTTCGAATTGATTCGTCCGTTTTTCGACCGACTCGTCATCCGTGAAAAAAGCCGCTCCTAATGTGAGCGGCTTTCGTTTATGCTTGCTGGCGTCTCGAGGAGCGGAGTGTGAAATAGAGCACCCATTCGATCACCCCGACGGCGATGAGAAAACCGCCGAACAATTGGAACAAAACGAGCAGGCTGTCAAACGGGTTCGCCAACATGAGTAGGCCAATCCCAATCCACAATAGACTGCTGAGCATGAAGTACATCCACCGATTGGCGATGGTCCGGCGAAATCCGACGGCTTGAATCAACCGGATGATGCCACCAAACAAGAATAAGGCGCCGATAAAAATCGGGAGCAGACTTGCCAACGTTTCAGCGAAGAAAAAGACGATTAAAGCGATCAATAAATAGATGATTCCCATAAAAAAACCGGCTGGGAGCCCGTCCCGTTTGTGCCGCAACCCTTGAATGATGGCGACGAGACCGATGATGGCAAAGTAAGCCGCAACCAAATAGACGATCGCATCAAAAAAGATGCGCGGATACAAGATGATGAGTAACCCGATTACCACGTAAAGCGCCGCTTGAATGAACGTCGACCGTTCCAACCGTTTGATAAGCGTCTCCATATGAAAGACCCCTTTCTGATTCGACGATTTCGACCACTGCTTTGTTTATTCCCGGATTTAAGGTTGATCTATCCCGAACGACAAAAAAGGCTGTGGATTGGTTATCCACAGCCTTAGCGTTTATTTACGTTTTTTCTTTTTTGCCTTTTTTTCTTCTTCTGCGAGTACGGCACGTTCTGCTTCTTTCGCAGCGATTTTCGCTTCAGCTTGAACTTTCATCTTCTCACGCATCGGGAGCATGATTGCCATCGTCACGATAATCGAGATGATGTAACCGACGACCCAGTACATCGAAAGGGCGGCTGGAAGCGTGATCGACATGACGAAGATCATCACTGGGAAGATGTAGAGCATCATTTTCAATTGTGGGTTTTGTTCTTGGCCCGCCATTGAGATTTTTTGCTGTACAAACGTCAAAATCGCTGCCAGAATCGGCAAGATGAACGTTGGATCTGGTGCCCCGAGGTCGAACCAGAGGAACTGTGCTTCAAAGATTTCAGGTGTCCGACGGATCGCATCATAGAACGCGAACAAAATCGGCATTTGAATCAAGATTGGCAAGCAGCCCGCGAGCGGGTTGATTTGGTACTCTTGATACATTTTCATCATTTCTTCTTGCAGTTTACGTTGCGTCTCTTGGTCTTTCGAGCTGTACTTCTCACGCAGCTTGAGCATTTCCGGCTGCAACACTTGCATCGCACCCATACTCTTCGTCTGCTTGATCATAAGCGGTAAAATCAAGAGGCGGACGATAATCGTCGCGACGATGATCGAGTAACCGTACTGCCACGTCCCACCAATTAAGTAAGCCGCTTCTTTCAACAACCATGCTAGTGGCCAAACAAAGTATTGCGACCAGAAGCCTTCCGTCTCAGCCGTAATCGGCTCTCCTTGGATCGTCGATGGGTCGACACAGCCAGCCATCAACATGATGACGCCGGTCATGACAGCCAACAATCCTAATTTTAGCTTTTTGCTCATAGTTCCCCCTACGCTTTCTTTATCGATTCTTTTGTTTCATCACACGTCTATCGGTCAATCCTAATTAGTTCGCGTTATATATGAAAGAACGAGCTCGGATTGTTATGATCGATCGACTTGTCTCTGCTTCCAAACTTTAGCCCGTTTGAATGCGTGTTTCAAGCTTTCTGTCACTTCATCTTGCGTAAGCGACGTCGCTGGTTTGCGCGCAATGATGACATAATTGTGCGGAGCCACGTTCGGTTCGAGCAAGCGAAGCGATTCACGCATCAATCGTTTCATCCGGTTCCGTTCCACGGCATTTCCCAGCTTTTTGCTGACCGAAAGTCCGACCCGGAAGTGCGCTTGATCCGCTTTCTGCGTGTAGACGACAAACTGACGATTGGCCACGGAGCGTCCTTCACGAAACACCGCTTGGAACTCTTCATTCTTTTGCAGGCGGTATTCTTTTTTCAAAATTCTCACTCCATCCTTCGCTTCAAAAATCGTCAACTAACATCATACCATATCCCATTCGTTTCAACGAGAGTGAATCAGCTTTTTCCGTCCGTTTGTGTGAGTTCTGTGACGATACAAAAAAAGATTGCCCAAGGAGGATTCCTCGGGCAATCTCATAATCTGTATTAGACAGTCAAGGCTTTGCGGCCTTTACGACGGCGAGCTGCAAGAATGTTGCGGCCGTTTTTAGTCGCCATGCGTGCACGGAATCCGTGGACTTTCTTACGCTTACGGTTGTTAGGATTGAAAGTTGGTTTCATTGTTAAAGCACCTCCTCAAGGTTAACGCTCTATTAGCAAGTTATAGTTTCATTTAAGGCAGTCTTTAAGATTATATAAACTGTTGTCTAGATTGTCAATGAGTTTTCGCTAGGTTTTCAATTAGGATGAAATCCTTCGGACGGGAAGGGGACAATCACCTCCGGATGGCATGATCTAGAAGAAACGGAAGTAATGAATCACATGGAGAATTAACAATCCGCCAGTGACTTTTTTACAAATAGCTGTCTAAAGCCATTTTATCCACATATCCCAAGAGTTATCCACACTTATATGTGAATAACTCCTCTTCTTTCAACAATTTTACGATTCCATTTTTTAATTTTTCATTTTCTTCTCTTGAAAAAATATTCTCCACAATTCCTTCTTCCTCTTTTGTGTATAACTTTTCTGTCTATATCTTATCTCACTGCTAATTATCCACAACATATCCACAGTTTATCCACACTATACACAGCATGTGGATAACTGCCTGTGGATTCTTTTTGCAGTCTGTGGATAAATATTAAAAACCGTTGCCACGTCTATTTTATTTTGATAAACTGAATGTGCACAAACTTGTGGATGAACTTTTAGCAATTCCAAGATATACACAGGCTGTGGATAACTGTTATCCCCAACATCAACACCATGTGGATAACGTTATCCACAGTTTTTGTTCTCTGGGGATAACCCTATTATCTACTATAGAATAGTGTATGTGTATATCGTGTGAATAAGTTTCGCCAACATGTGAGTAAAGGAGGTCTTTCATTGAAGAATGCTCGCGAGATTTGGAGAAATGTTTTATCTCTGATTGAGGAAGAGGAACGAACACCAAAAGCCAGCTTTGATATGTGGTTGAAATCAACAGAAGGAATTTCGTTGATGGGGACGACACTCGTCGTGTCCGCGCCAGCCAGTTTCATTGTGACTTGGCTTGAGCGTCAGTACTTGTCATTGTTACAAGATACGATTGAAGAAGTAACGAACAACAAGCTTGAGATTCATTTTATCGAGGAATCACAAGCACACAAGTATGCACCTGCGGATGGATCGAAAGAGACGATTGCTGCCACAGAAATGAAAGAACAGCCGCTTCCGGTACTACCAAAAGAGGAAGGGAACCTCGGACAGCTGAATGACAAGTACATTTTTGAGACGTTTGTCATCGGGTCGGGTAACCGATTTGCTCACGCTGCCTCGCTCGCTGTCGCAGAAGCGCCGGCGCGCGCCTATAATCCGCTCTTCATTTATGGAGGAGTCGGGCTCGGCAAGACGCATTTGATGCATGCGATTGGTCATTACGTGAAAGGGCAGAAGCCTGGCGCACGGATCGCTTACGTATCATCTGAAAAGTTCACGAATGAGTTTATCAACTCGATTCGTGACAATAAGACCGAAGAATTCCGCAACCGCTATCGGAACATTGATGTTCTCTTAATCGATGACATTCAGTTCCTAGCCGGGAAAGAACAGACACAGGAAGAGTTTTTCCACACGTTCAATGCGCTTCATAACGATCAGAAACAGATTGTGATTTCGAGTGATCGACCGCCTAAAGAGATTCCGACGCTCGAAGATCGTCTTCGTTCGCGGTTCGAATGGGGTCTTATCACAGACATCACACCGCCTGACCTTGAAACACGGATTGCCATCTTACGCAAGAAAGCGACGGCAGAAGGACTGGATATCGCAAACGACGTCATGCTGTATATTGCCAACCAAATCGACACGAACATTCGTGAACTCGAAGGGGCGTTGACGCGCGTCGTGGCCTATGCCAAGCTCGTCGGTCGTCCGATTGACCCGGATGTCGCTGCTGAAGCGTTGCACAACATCATGCCGGTCCAAGAAGCGAAGAAAATTGTCATTCGGGACATTCAAGAAATCGTGGGCCGTCACTTTAATATTGAAGTCGATGAACTGAAGGCGAAGAAACGGACGAAGACGCTCGCATTCCCTCGTCAAATCGCGATGTACTTATCACGTGAGATGACGGAAAGCTCGCTTCCTAAAATCGGGGAAGAGTTCGGTGGACGCGATCACACGACAGTGATTCACGCCCATGAGAAAATTAGTACGTTGCTCAAGCACGATCCGGAGATGCAAGAGACGATTCAGACGTTAAAGAAAGCATTGTCATAAAACGCTTCAATTTCATTGTGGATATCCTGTGGATAAACCCACATAGTTATCCACAAGTTATTCACAGGCGGAATGGCTCAACACCAGTGGTTAAAGTGACTTATCCCCAGTATCCACAGCCCTTATTACTATTATGACTTAAATAATACTATTATTATTAACTATATGACTCAGTTCACTTAGGAGGAATTATCCACATGCATTTAACGATTCAGCGAGATGTATTCATGCAAGCCGTACAAGATGTATCAAAAGCTGTTGCTTCCCGAACGACGATTCCAATCCTCACAGGATTAAAGCTTGAAGCCCATGCCGATGGGTTGACGCTCACAGGTAGCGATACGGAAATTTCAATCGAACGCTTAATACCGATTGAAGAAGGCGGAATCGAACTCATTCAAATTCAACGAGCAGGTAGCGTCGTGCTCAATGCACGTTTCCTCGGTGAGATCGTTAAAAAGTTGCCGACGAATGAAGTGACACTCGAAGTGTCTCCGAACTTTATGACACGAATTGAATCGGGACAAGCCGAGTTCCATTTGAACGGACTCGATCCAGATGAATACCCGCGCCTGCCTGAACTATCAAGCGAGCGTCGTTTCTACTTGCCGGCCGATTTGTTGAAGACGATTATCCGTCAAACGAGCTTCGCTGTTTCTGGACAAGAGACACGTCCTGTGTTGACAGGGGTCAACTTCTCTGCCGAAAAAGGATTCTTGACGTGTGTCGCAACGGATAGCCACCGTCTGGCACTTCGCCGGGCACGGTTTGAGACAGACAACGATTTGACGTTCCAAAATGTCGTCGTCCCAGGCCGCTCATTGAACGAACTCGCAAAATTGCTTGATCGGGAAGAGTTGCCAGTCGAAATCGTGTTGACGGACCAACAAATCTTGTTCCGCTTGAAAAACATCTCGTTCTTCTCGCGTCTACTCGACGGAGCATACCCAGATACATCACGCTTGATTCCGGAAGAATACCGGACAGCGGTCCGCATGAACGCGAAGGACTTCCTCCAAGCTATCGATCGTGCGTCATTGCTTGCACGCGCTGATCGCAATAACGTCATCAAGTTTGTCGCTGAAGAAGCGACGACGGTCGAAGTCTCCTCTCATTCTCCAGAAGTCGGGAAAGTGTCAGAGCGCGTCAGCATCCTGTCGCTTGAAGGAGAAGAGTTAAAAATTTCATTCAACTCGAAATTTGTCATGGATGCGCTTCGTGCGCTTGATGCTTCAGAGATCGAAATCCAGTTCACGGGTTCGATGCGTCCGTTCATCTTGCGTCCGGTCGAGCAAGATAGCGTCCTACAGTTGATCTTGCCAGTCCGCACGTCTTAAGTCAGACTGAGCAGATTCGGGGATGATGAGGTGTTTCACCTTGTCATCCCCATTTTTGCCTTATTCGACGTTTTTCGATAAACTAATAAGTATGGCGATTTTTTGTACTAAGTATGAAAGAAAGGAAGTGACGACATGAAAAAAGTGTCGATTACAACCGAGTATGTAACGCTCGGACAATTTTTGAAGTTGGCTGATATCATTTCAAGCGGAGGCCAAGCGAAGTTCTTCTTAGAGGACATTCAAGTGAAAGTGAACGGTGAGGTTGATCAACGTCGCGGACGCAAACTACGCGATGGGGACACGATTGAGGTCGAAGGTTTCGGAGACTTCCAAATCGAGGGTAACTAACGTGCATTTAAAGTCGATCCGATTGCAAAACTACCGCAACTACGAAACCCTCGAGCTAGATTTTTCAGAACAGACGAACGTTCTCATTGGTGAGAATGCCCAAGGGAAAACGAATCTGCTCGAATCGATTTACGTACTTGCGCTCGCAAAGTCACATCGGACGACGCAAGACCGTGAACTGATCGGCTGGGAGGCGGATGCAGCGATGGTCGAGGGACGGATTCATAAACGGACCGGGGAGACGGTCCAGTCGCTCACGTTTTCACCGAAAGGGAAGAAAGCGAAATTGAACCATCTCGAACAACGCCGCCTCAGCGACTATGTCGGCGCTTTTAACGTCGTGCTGTTCGCACCCGAAGACCTTGCCATCGTCAAAGGTAGCCCGCAAGGAAGACGACGGTTTTTAGATATGGAAATCGGGCAAGTGAGTCCTGTCTATTTACATGAATTGAATCAGTATTTGAAGACACTGAAGCAACGGAACGCCTTGTTGAAGCAACTGTCCATCAAAGGCGGGGACGAGACGCTACTAGAGGTGCTCACCGATCAAATGATTGAGCTTGCCGTGAAAATCGTTTCGCGACGTCATCATTTTATCGATCAGCTTGAAAAATGGGCGGGACCCATCCATTCCGGCATCACACGTGACTTGGAGACACTGACGATTCAATACGTATCGGATACATTCCAAAAAGAACGTTACCCAAAAGAGGCGATGTTTGAAACGTATCGTCAAAAGTTTGATAAAATAAGAGAGAACGAACGAAGACGAGGCGTGACGTTATTTGGTCCGCATCGAGATGACTTTGAATTGTATGTCAACAATCGCAACGTCCAAACGTTCGGTTCACAAGGCCAGCAACGTACAGCGGCTTTGTCTTTAAAGTTAGCGGAGATTGAACTGATCCACGAAGAGGTCGGGGAATATCCATTGCTTTTGTTAGATGACGTGTTATCTGAATTAGACGACCATCGCCAAACCCATCTGCTCGACACGATGGGCCAAAAAGTCCAAACCATTATCACGACGACCAACATTGATGGCATCGCTCACGAAACGATTCAACAAGCGAAGGTGTTTCACGTGAAACAAGGCGAAGTTGAAACGGAATCTGTATAACGTAAGACCAATCCATATGAACACCAATTCATGTATAGTAGGTGAACAAAACCGATGAGTAACGAAAACGAAAAACAAATGCAAGATTATGGTGCTGATCAGATTCAAGTGCTTGAAGGGTTAGAAGCCGTTCGTAAACGCCCGGGGATGTATATCGGTTCAACGAGCTCACGAGGACTCCACCACTTGGTGTGGGAAATCGTCGACAACTCGATTGATGAAGCGCTCGCCGGACACTGTGACACGATCACGATGACAGTAGAACCAGGTAACTCGATTGTTGTCGAAGATAACGGACGCGGGATTCCAGTCGATGTTCAAAAGAAAACGGGCCGTCCTGCCGTCGAAGTCATCTTCACCGTCCTTCACGCCGGAGGTAAGTTTGGCGGCGGCGGATACAAAGTTTCAGGTGGTCTACACGGCGTCGGGGCCTCGGTCGTTAACGCCTTGTCGACGAAACTTGAAGTGTTCGTTCGCCGTAACGGCAACGTCTACTACCAATCATTCAAACGCGGTGTTCCACAAGGAGAACTCGAAATTGTTGGTACGACTGATACGACGGGTACGACTGTCCGTTTCTTCCCGGACGGCGATATCTTTGAGGAGACGCTCGAATACGACTTTGATTTACTCGCCACACGTCTGCGCGAACTTGCCTTCCTGAACAAAGGGCTTCGCATCGTCGCAAAAGACGAGCGCAGTGATGAGACGATTGAACGCAACTATCATTACGAGGGCGGAATCAAGTCATACGTTGAACACTTGAACCGCTCAAAAGCCTCAATCCACGATGAGCCTGTCTATGTACATGGCACGAAGGATGGGATTGAAGTTGAGATCGCGCTTCAGTACAACGAAGGATTTGCGAGCAACATCTATTCATTCACGAACAACATTCCGACCCACGAGGGCGGAACGCACGAGACAGGGTTCAAAACGGCACTGACTCGTTCGATCAACGACTATGCAAAACGCTTCGGTCTCATGAAAGAAGCCGATGGTAGCTTGTCAGGGGATGACGTACGTGAAGGATTGACGGCGATTGTCTCGGTCAAACACCCATCGCCACAGTTCGAGGGTCAAACGAAGACAAAGCTCGGCAACGCTGACGCTCGTACAGCGACAGACTCGCTCTTCACAGACACGTTTGAGCAGTTCTTGCTTGAGAACCCGTCTGTCGGGCGATTGATTGTCGACAAAGGTTTAATGGCGGCACGTGCTCGTCTTGCAGCGAAACGTGCTCGTGAAATGACTCGCCGAAAAGGAATCCTCGAAGTCAGTTCATTGCCTGGGAAACTAGCAGACTGTTCATCGAAAGATGCATCGAAGTCTGAATTGTACATCGTCGAGGGTGACTCGGCCGGTGGCTCTGCAAAATCAGGTCGCGATCGTCACTTCCAAGCGATCTTGCCGATTCGAGGTAAAATCATCAACGTCGAAAAAGCGAGACTCGATAAGATTTTAGCCAACCAAGAAGTTCGTACAATTATTACGGCGCTCGGGACTGGGATCGCGGAAGAGTTCGATCTCGCGAAGGCGCGGTACCATAAATTGATTATCATGACCGATGCCGACGTCGATGGAGCCCACATTCGGACACTGCTCTTGACGTTCTTCTACCGTTACATGCGTCCGCTCGTTGAAAGCGGCTATGTGTATATCGCGCAACCGCCACTTTACGGCTTGAAGCACGGAAAAGACGTCACCTACGTCCAAAATGAACGGGAACTGCAAGAAGCGATTAAACAGCTTCCAGAAAATGCTCGTTACAGTGTACAGCGTTACAAAGGTCTCGGTGAGATGGACCCTGAACAGCTGTGGAGCACGACGATGAATCCAGAGACACGCTCGATGCTTCGTGTCGACCTTCAAGACGCCATTGAGGCGGATGAGATCTTTGAAACACTCATGGGTGACAATGTCGAGCCGCGACGTGACTTCATCCAATCACATGCGCATTACGTGAAAAACCTCGATATTTAAAAAGAAGGGTAGGCAATAACGAATGGCAGAACAAGAAAATATCAAGGATATAAATATTAGCCAAGAGATGCGCACCTCGTTCATGGACTATGCGATGAGCGTTATCGTGTCACGTGCCCTCCCAGACGTACGAGACGGTCTGAAACCGGTTCACCGTCGTATTCTATATGCGATGAACGAACTTGGAATTCGTGCTGACAAGCCCCATAAGAAATCGGCCCGTGTGGTCGGTGACGTTATCGGTAAGTATCACCCCCACGGTGACTCTGCCGTTTACGAGACGATGGTTCGGATGGCGCAAGATTTCAGTTATCGTTATGAACTCGTCGACGGTCACGGAAACTTCGGATCGGTCGATGGAGACTCAGCCGCAGCGATGCGTTATACAGAAGCACGTATGTCGAAAATCGCGATGGAACTCGTCCGTGATATCGGCAAAAACACGATTGATTACCAACCGAACTTTGACGGAGAAGAGAAAGAACCGGTCGTCATGCCAGCCCGGTTCCCGAACTTCTTGGTCAACGGGACGAGCGGAATCGCGGTCGGGATGGCCACGAACGTACCGCCGCATAACTTGAACGAAGTCATTGACGGCGTTCTTGCGTTGACGCATAACCCGGATATCACCATCTCCGAGTTGATGCAGCATATCCCGGGGCCTGACTTCCCGACAGCCGGCGAAATTTTAGGACGTAGCGGAATTCGCCGCGCCTATGAGACGGGTCGTGGATCAATCACGATGCGGGCCAAAGCTGAAATCGAAGTGTTGAAAAATGGTCGTGAACGGATTCTCGTTCATGAAATCCCATATCAAGTGAACAAAGCGCGCCTCGTCGAAAAGATTGCCGATTTGGTACGCGACAAGAAAATCGAAGGCATCACTGATCTTCGCGACGAGTCGGATCGTAACGGGATGCGTGTTGTCATTGAAGTACGCCGCGATGCGAATGCCAGTGTCATTTTGAACAACTTGTATAAACAAACGCCAATGCAAACGACGTTTGGGGTCAACATGCTCGCCCTCGTTGGGGGACGACCGAAGACGCTCAACTTGAAGCAAGCGATTTATTACTACATCGAGCACCAAAAAGAAGTCGTCCGCCGTCGGACGCAGTTCGATCTCGACAAGGCCGAGGCCCGTGCACACATCCTTGAAGGATTGCGCGTTGCCCTCGATCACTTGGATGAAGTCATCGCCATCATCCGCAGCACGCGGACCGGTGACGAGGCCCGTGAGAAATTGATTGCCCGTTTCGGATTGTCGACCGAGCAGACGCAAGCGATTCTCGATATGCGTCTTCAACGTTTGACTGGACTTGAGCGTGAGAAAATCGAAGGCGAGTATCGCGAGATTCGCGCCTTGATTGAAGAGTTGCGTGCCATCTTAGGCGACGAAGAACTCTTGCTTCAAATCATTCGCAACGAGTTGACAGAAATCAAAGAGCGTTATGGCGATGCACGTCGGACAGTTATCCGTACGGATATCATCGAGCTTGAAGATGAAGACTTGATTCCAGTTCGCGACATGATGATCACGCTCACGAGCGAAGGGTATATCAAATCAATCCCAAGCGACTCGTATCGTACACAACGACGAGGCGGACGAGGCAAGCAAGGGATGGGTACGAATGACGAGGACTTCGTGTTACGTCTCTTGTCAGCTTCGACGCATGATACGATCCTGTTCTTCACGAACTTCGGTCGCGTCTTCCGCTTGAAAGGGTATGAAATCCCAGAGATGAGCCGGACTGCGAAAGGGATGCCGATTATTAACTTGCTACAAGTCGATAAAGGCGAAAAAGTCGAGACGATGATTCCGGTCGACTTCAATAGTTACTTGGCAGACAAAGCCATCGTTGAGGATGGAAGTGAAGATTCGGAAGCTGAAGTGGCAGACGAGCAGTTGTCGCTCGTGTTTATCACGAAGCAAGGACTCGTCAAACGTTCACCGCTCTCGGCTTACGCCCGCATCAATAAAAACGGACTTCGTGCCATCAGCTTGAATGATACGGACGAATTGGTTACTGTCCGTCTTGCGAAGAGCGATGACGAAATGTTGATTGTGACGCGTGAAGGGATGTCGATTCGCTTCCCGCTTGCGAGTGAAGTACGGTCGATGGGCCGTACCGCCCGAGGTGTCCGTGCGATTCGTCTGAAGAAGGATGACGATCAAGTCGTTTCGATGGAAATCGTACGCCCGACGCAAGACGTATTGATTATCACGGAAAAAGGCTATGGCAAACGAACACCGATGGAGCAATTCCGCACGCAAGGTCGAGGCGGTTCTGGAATTATCGGAATCAAGACTGACCGCGGTACCGTCGTCGGTATGCGAGTCGTGGATGAGGACGACGACATCATGCTCATGACCGAGCTCGGTGTCGCCATTCGAATCGATTCACAGACGATTTCGCAAATGGGTCGCAGTACGCGCGGTGTGAAAGTGATGAACATCGAAGACGGCGATCGTTTGGCTACAATTGCCAAATTGAAAAAAGATGAGCTAGAAGAGGAATCAGCAGATGAGATGGAGAATGGATTTGATGGTGAAGCACCAGAAACCGACCTATCGTCTGAAGTGACCGAATAAGGCGAAACAGGTCGAGCGGAGCTTCCGTTCGACCTGTTTTCATACGATCAGGAGGGATGAGCATGCGACTCGCTATTTCAAACGTGCACGTAGGTATGACGCTCTTAACATCTGTTTCTTCATTAGAGGCCGGGATTAGACTGACGAACGAACATTTACGTTTGCTCCGCTTTTTGAAAGTTGATGCGATTGAAGTTGCTCCGGTAGAACGCCGTCCCTTTACACATGAGGAAGAACGCGACTTATGCGAAAAGATTCTTCAGTATGAACGTCACTACAATCAATGGGAAGAACGGATATCACCGAATCCATATGAGGCTCTTGAATTTATTCATCAGTTATTTCGCCAAGACTATCCTTTATCAGCAATCGTCAAGTTTTTCACGAACCAACCGTTACGTAAAAATCATGTGATTCATCATGCGATTTATCGGGCGCTCGTCGCAAAAACGTTATCGAAATATCGGGGGGACGAACATCGGCTTCAGTTTGACTATGGAATCGCATCTTATTTCGCCGATGCCAGTTACGCTAAAATCCGCAAATGGTCACATATGCGCTATTTTACAAAAATGGAGCGTGAGCTTCTGTATCAACATCCACTCGTATCGATGGCGATGTTACCTGAAGATCGGACATTACGGCAGCGTGTCGGTAAATTAGTGGCCGAACATCATGAGCGGCTCGATGGATCGGGCTTCCCAAATCGTCTTGAAGAGCGAGCGCTTCATCCGGCCTCTCCTCTGTTTATCGTGGCAGATCGTTTTTGTCAGTTGACGGCACCGCGAACATTCCGAGCTGCACTCACTCCGGAAGAAGCTTACTTCTATATGTGGCAAAATGAAGCGTACGATGGAGAGGCGCTCACACTGTTAGCTACGTTACTCGGCTTTTATGAAGTGGGTCGAACCGTTTTGTTGAGTAGTGGGGTTCGCGGGAAGATTCATCACTATACACCGAGTGTCGAACAACCGATTGTCGTATCAGAACCGACGCAAGAAACGTATGATTTAACTCGTTTAGACGAAGTACGAATCATCGCATTTCAATAATAGAAAGTGTGTTCCTTCTATATAGTGCAAAGAAGGAGCACTCTGTTTTTTTATTCTTTTAAAATATTTTATTTTTATAGTTGACGAAAGAGAATACAGGTGCTATTATAAATGAGTCGCTAAGAGCGGCAGACGAACTTTGAAAACTGAACGATGAGGCAAAAAAAGTTTTACAATTTTTGAATGAAGCGCAAGCTTCGTCATTTTTAAAGAGCTATATCAAATTCTTTGGAGAGTTTGATCCTGGCTCAGGACGAACGCTGGCGG
>NZ_JACSLR010000017.1:0-60862 GCF_018618255.1 Exiguobacterium sp. s56
ACGCATGCGTTGTCGAAACACTAAAACCCAGCTGGCAAAGTTCTGTACTTTTCGTTGCATTATTGTGCACATTTGTATTGCAAAATACACTTGGGTAAATAATGATCTAATTGTTCTACATTTTTAACCCAACAATAAGGACATTCTGGATTAATCTCAATGTAATTATAAAAATCAAACGACATATATTTTTTTAAAGCGAGATAATCTTCTCGTCCATTTTCTTTTACGAATTTAGAGGTGTATAACTTCGTTAATTCATCTTTTTCTACTAATCCTGTTAAAGGATTATCAGAAGGAAAAGTGTGTAGAAGACCCTTTCTAGCCTTTGAAGCATAAAGACGCTCATATAGAAATATCAAACCCGCTGCCGTATTAAATCGTTTTATTTTTTCAGAACTCTGAAAGTTGAAAAGACTGATTAAAAAATCTGATGTTTTTATTTCTGGGTATGGTATGTTTTTCATTAGAATTCCTCTTTATTCTTTTCATTAATTAATGAAAGTAAGATTGAAACACCCTCTGGCCCTAGTTGCCAATCTAGTTCGGACATTATTTCCTCAAAGTCATTATTTTTTTTGACTAATTTTTTTAAAATTTCGTAAAAACCCGAATTAGAGACTTCTAAATTAAATACTGTTGATGTTAAGACACCCACATTGTTCCCAAAAGTTTCAATAGTGGGTTCTCTGAAAAACACTGCATTTGATTGAGGTAATCTATCAATAATCGATACGCACTTTTTTGGAATCTCTTGTATGACCACTGGCGAATGTGTAGCAATAATAGCGACAGCATTTCTATAAATAAGAATATCTGAGAGTGCCCTAATAAAAGCTGAGAGCAATGGAGGATGCAAATGAAGTTCTGGTTCGTCTAAAATCACCAATGAACGTTCCTCGATTTTTTCAATTAACTGTGTCAATGTTAACAAAACTATTTTATGTCCCGAACTCATTTTTTCAAAAACTTTAACTATATATTTTTTGTCTTCATTAATAAAATTCATTAAATTTGACGATTCGGAATTTTTGAACATCGGATCACTATACAACTTTTCAATTGTCCGTTTCCAACGAATAGATTTACCACTAGCATTTATAGTTTCTAGACTTAGTATAAACATTCTCGATGCACTTTCTAAGAAATCCAGATGCATATTTCTATCTTTAATAAAAATATCATCTTCATCAGGAGACGTGGTAATACTGTCAGAAACATATGACCAACCTATTGTGTCAAAATTAATAAACTCCCCAGAGAACTCTTTCTTTAACTCATCAAAACCTGAATCAAAAGCACTAAACGAAACAGCTATGAGATTGGCAAATTCTTCATTTTCTGAAACATTCTCGTTAGATTGGTATTCAAATTGTCCGTAACTACTATCTCTTGTGCATAAATATTTAATCAAGCTACTCAAAAAATGTGTTTTACCTACTCCATTTCTTCCAATCAATGTATGAATATTTGTTGGAGGAAGAGTTTTTGGAATCACAGATATTTTTAATTTCGAACTTGTTTCATTATTTGGTGGACTAAAACTAAAGTTGAATTTTGAAAGTTCAGCGTTTCCATTAGCTAGTCTCTTAAATTGACCTTTAATTGAACTACGTGCTACATTTCTTATTATTGACCTGCGAGTTACATGTAAATCAATAACTTTGCTATAAAGATCAGATGATAGAGAAATATCACAAAGTCCAGAAAGTAATTCTATTCTTTTATCTTCTAGTAATAAAGAATTTATTTTGCTGTAATATTCTAAATCTTGTCCCACTGAAAAAAAATGTGGTGCTAAACTTGAAAATTGAGGCGGTAAATTAGGGCGCTTAGCCTTATGATTCTTTCCTTCTTCTATGTAATTTTCATTTAAAAAACCAATTTTAATATTACCTAACCATTCCGACTTCCCCTCAAGAACATAATAGACAGAGTATAAAGTCTTGTACTCCCACCAATCATTCCAGTTGTCTTTAACTAGTAAAACATATTCATCGTAATTTATATCATTGCCTTGGAAATCTTCTTGAATAAAAATCATTGTTTAGTCCCCCATCGAACTTAATATGCGTTACCTAATTATAACCATTCTGGCGTTAACAGATAATTAATATTGATTTAATCACAAAAAATTATATTACTAATGCTCACATAGAATATTGTCTTTTTTTACAGTACACAAAAACCGCTTCTACGCATTGGTAGAAGCGGCTGTTTGTTTATACACCGAGAATCGCGAACGAGACTCCGACGACACCGATGAGCGCCATGGCGTAAACCGGTACGCGTGGCATTTCACCGTTGTTATCGAGCGCCTTCCCGAACATGTAGAACACGATCGGGTGGACGAGGAACGGCATCGAGAAGATGAGCGGGATGAGAAGCGACGCTTCTGTCCCGAACATGCCGCCTTGGACGGCTGCGAAGAGACCGAAGTGCGAGATGGCTGACGATTGAGCCATCGTCGTGTAGTCGAACGCGATCGTGCTGAAGCTGAGGATGACGAGTCCACCGAAGACCGCCATCATCTGCCAACCGAACGAGAACTGCATGAGCGCCTTCACTTCTTTGAAGTCTTCTCCGTTGGCACCGCGCAAGTTCTTGAGCGAGAGCGCCGTCAATGTAAGACCGACCAAGACGATGATCGCCGTCGGCCAAATCCAGAGCGCCCCGTTATCGGCACTGACTGCCAAAATCGAGAACACGAAAATGTGACCGAAGAACGGGATGTTGATCATGATTGGGGCACGTTTGGCTGCCACTTGACCGAAGTCACCGGCTGTACATGCGCCTGTGAGACCACTGTGCGAGAGCGAGCCGGCCATACCTGGTGCGAGGTTGCGGATATGTCCTGTGCGGGCGAACCACATGAGGAGCGCAATCCCACCGAACATCCAGAACAATTGACCGAAGAAACCGTACACGAGAATCGAGTTCATGCCTTCGATGGCGAACGCATCACCGATCCGTGAACCACCGACCATGAAGTTGGCGGCCAAGACGACCGGGATCCCGGCGAATAGAAGCGCACGGACGGTCGGTCCATACGTCCAGTTGTGGAAGATGGCACCGAGTGCTGACGAGAGCAACATGGCGAAGAAGATTTGCGGAAGCGCGATAATCGGCTGTACCGCCATGGCGATGCCGTACGAGACGAACAAGATGACGAGCATCAAGACTGTCTCGATGACGCCTTTACGCATGTATACCTTCTTATCGTCGATTTGTGCCTTGTGGTCGATCAAGAGGAACGATGCCGCGAGACCGATTAACGCGAGGATTGGGTAGTAGAGCATGATGCCCTCTGCCGCGCCCGGTTGAATCATCATGCGGAAGAATCCTTCGAGACCGACGAGCAAGAAGAATGAACGGAGGATGAAGATGAACTGTGTCCGCCCTGTCCCAAGGAACATCTCTTCTTTCGATGGCACGACGATGTCTTTCATGTCGAGCTCTTGCTTGCTTAAAATCTTGCGGAGCTCTTGTCCACCGACGAAGAACGATACGACGAGCGCGATGATCGTCGTCCGTGACATAAAGTCGACGAGCGGGAATTCAGGGAGACCCGGTGTCGCGATGCCCATCTCGACCATGGCGAAGCCAAGTCCGAGACCGAAGATGACGATGACGAGGATTGGCGAGAACCGTGACCCGGCCACGACCATCCGCGATAAAATGACCATCGGGATGACGAAGGCCATGAGCAACCAGAATTGGTTGAGTAATTGTACTTGCGATAATTGCTGAACGATTTCCATGGATAAACCCCTTATACATTTTTTTCACACTGTCTCGAAGTGTAACGTATTGTCGACTTTGTGACAAGGGGGTGTGACGGATTGTAAATATTGAAAGCGGAACCAACTGAAATGGTTCCGCTTTCGGTTACTTATTCGGTTGGCGAAGGCCCCAGATGCCCTTATTTCCCGTGGAATAAAACAAGTCTTCTTTACCCGCGAAGCTGGCCGAATCACTCGAATGGGCCCGAATCTGTTTGTTAACGTGAGCCTTCCAATCTTTATACCGATCGAGTTCAAGTTGATAGTATGACCGCTCGATGTATTCGTTAATTTCTTTCAATGACGCCGTCCCACCGTGATGCTGGAGGGCGAATTGGATTTTGCGAAGTAACATTTTTTTCAATGTAATCTCCCCTTTTATGTATGTATTACTACATGGTTTATTTATCCAAACCTCTTCTAAAAAAGTTACAGGTTTTTAAGTTATTTTCCTTTATAATAACAATATAGTCTCAACATATTATTTTCTAGAAAGGATTTTACTATGAATCACAAGATTTATGAGAATGAGCAAGACATTCTAAAAGAAGTTTCTGCCAATCACCAACTATCTCCTAACCTACTTCAAAACGTTCTCACTACTTCAAAGGCTAATTATTACGGTGAAGCAATATCCCCTACTAAACGCCAAAAAGAGTTAGAAGAAGAACTTAAATATTTAATCAAAAAAGGGGACTCTTTAACCCATTCGGCTTCATCAAGCAGAAGATCCGGATTGAAGTTAGTTCGCATTCAATTAAATAATTACAAAACATACTTAAATTCACAAACAATTAATTTCGATACACACTCGGACGATAAAAACATAATTCTGATCGGTGGCTTGAACGGTGCCGGGAAAACAACGATTTTGAAGGCCGTTCGCTACTTATTATACGGTAAGCGGGGCATGACTGATGCTGAGTTTCAACAACAGTTCACGAACACCATAAATAATTCATTCTTCGAACAAGGCGGACGTGAAGCTAGTGCCTCTCTTGTATTCGAGCCTGGGGATGGTCACCACTATGAAATAAAAGTCGTGTGGCAATACAATAGTAAGAAACAGGTTGTCTCAGAAAGCAAGACGTTCAGTAAGCGTACAATCGGTGCTGCCCGTGCAAAACGGAATGAACAAATCGGGCCGCACAATGTTGACGACTTCAACCGCACCATCGACAAATTGATTCCATTTGAAGCGTCGCAATTTTTGATTTTTGATGGTGAAGAAATTCGACGGATTATTTCTTCTCGTAATTCAGCAGACTTTAAAGCAACAATCCGACGGATGAACGGGATGTCATACTTTAATGAACTCAAAGGCGATTTAGACAAAATCTATTCACGAAAAGTCAATGAACTAGCCACTGCTCAAAAGAGCACTGAACTATTAAAATTCAACAAAAAAATCTCTGAATTAAAAGACCAATTAAGTGAACTGACAGAAAAAAGAACTAAAGCCGAAGGGCGCGTTTCCACATACAATAAACAACTTGATCAACTCAAAAAGCTTCGCAATGAGAAGCTGATGCAAAACAACGAATCACGAGAAAAATTTATCTCAACTATGAGTTCATTGACAGCTCAGCATACTCAAATCATGGAGCAAATCTCCAAACTGTTTGGTGAGCAAGGAATTCCGTCTTTTGCCCCTACAAAGATTGATGCTTTAAAAAAACGCTTAAATTTGGAACAACAATATGCTACTGATCAGCAAAGAGTTGAACAAATTTTGACGCCTTATCATCAATTTATGTCGAAACTTCTTTCTGAGCCAATCAATCCGCCCTTGACTGAAGAGCAATTACATCAAGTCGAAGAGATTGGAAAAACGATTTGGTTATCAAAGGAGAACTATAAGGCTACGACATCAGTAGACAATCAACAAACGTGGCATGACCTGTCTCCGAATGATCGCAGATTTATCATGGGTGTCAATGCTTCATCTGTTAAGAAACAAATTGTTGAATTGATTAAAAAGGCAACCAACATCAAGCATTCAATCGAGTCGTTACAACAAAAAATTGATTTAGCTCCATCCTCAATCAGTGTCGATGAAGAAGATAAAAAAATTCAAGAAATTACAGAAGTGCTCGGAAGAACGAAGAGCATTCATATGAATATCAAGAAGAAAGAACAAGAGTGCGTCCAAGAGATTCGTTCATTAGAAGCGAAGTTAAAAGGAACAAAGTCCACTGCCTTAAACGCCGATGATTTGATAAACGATGTAGATATGTATCGTAAAATCAAAGAAGCTATCGATGAATACTCAGAAAAAGTTTTAAGCTGGAAAATTGATTTGATCAGCCGCGAATTCGATAAAATGCTGAATAGGCTCATGCGAAAACAAGATGAATTTGGTCGTGCTTTCGTCGATCGCCATAAGATGATCATTCGAATCGAGAATGAGCGCGGCGCTGAAATTTCAGTCGAAGAACGTTCGGCTGGCGAGATGCAAATCATCTCATCTGCATTTATTTGGGGAATGATTAAAGCCGCTGATTTGGACTTGCCGATGATCATCGACACCCCGCTCGGTCGCTTGGACAGTTATCACCGTAAAAACTTAGTAGAACATTTTTACAAGCATCTCAGTAAACAAGTTGTTATCCTGTCGACAGATACGGAAATCACACCTGAGTATGTAGAACTGATGAAAGAATACACGTCTAAGCAAATCATGTTGGATTATAACCAAAAAGAGAAGTATACATTGATTCGTGAAGGTTACTTCGAACTAGTGAAAGGATAAAATCATGGACTCAAAAGGAATTAAGCTGTCTCAAGTAAGTAAAGATCGAATCGACAACATCATCAGTCACTTGGAGCACTACGTACCAAAGGATCCGAGACCGTTTGTCGTTAAGCTCAGTTTGATGCATGGAATCGAAAACTACTCTATCACATCCGAGCTCCCTTCTGAACTAAGTTCTGGGGCATGGGATATGGGATCAATCATCAACGGTAACGACTACCTGCTTGCCAAACATCTCATCATCAATGAGTTACAAAAAGAGGTAGAAGATGAAAAAATCATCCGTGATTATATGAAACGGTTTATCGAATTAGGAGTAGCACATATTTCATCTTTACTTGAATCAGATGATGCCCTATTTGAAGAAGAGTTTTTAATCAAGCTACTGACTGCATAATCTCAGCGAATTATCGCTGAGATTTTTCTTGCTTAAATTTCTAATTTAATTGAGCTTTCCGCTATTTTTGAAAAGAAGCATATGATAAACTTTACCTAATAAAACATTGTACTTTCTTTAAATTACGTACGTAATTTATTTTAAAGGAGATTAGCTATGGATCCTAATTTCAGTTATAACTTCCCTGCTTTACGAGGTCATCAAGCCGAAAAAGAATATTTCGTGGTGATGTGCCCTCTTAAATTGATTCCAAAAATCTTTCTTTTTGACGAGGAAGAAGTTCCTCCACAATACCGCTCACAACGTATATTGAATAAATCTCGAGTTCCTGAGATTACAAATTATATCGTAGATCAATCAAAGGATTATGTCTTTTCTTCTTTGACTGCATCGATTGATGGTGAGATTCAATTTACTCCATTTTCAGACGAACCGAATTTTAAGGACTTAGGAAAACTCGCTATCGCGCTAGATTCACGCTTTTTAATCAACGATGGCCAACATCGACGAGCCGCCATTGAAGAAGCCCTTAAGATTATGCCTGAGTTAGGAAATGAAACGATTTCGGTCGTCTTTTTCCATGACGAAGGATTAGAGCGTTCTCAACAAATATTCTCGGATTTGAACCGTCATGCTGTGAACACTACGTCTTCGATTGGGATTTTATACGATCACCGGGACCAATTGTCACTTTTGACAAAGGAACTTGTCGAAGAGATACCGCTTTTAAAGCGCTATACAGAAATGGAAAAGACTTCGCTGTCTAAAAACTCGCCAAAACTATTGGCATTGAATCATATTTACAATGCGAATAAGCGCTTAATCAACAAGAAAAAAGGTGCGTTTTTAACTGAAGAAGACGCATTGAACATTAAAACGTTTTGGACGACTCTATGCAATAGTATTCATGAATGGGAGCAGGTATTTAATAAAGAAATCTCTCCCCGTGATCTTCGTATGATTTCAATTGCCGGTCAAGGTCTATTCATCGAGGCTGCAGCAGAAGTAGCTCGTGCTTTGATTGAACAGAAACCTGATACATGGACTGCATATCTTTTAAAATTCAAAGACATCGATTGGAGTCGATCGAATGAGAAGGATTGGAAAGGTCGTGCTTTTAATGAGAATGGAAGAATATTAAAGAATAACTATACGATTCGTTTAACTGCCATTCGCATCAAATCTTTACTTGGCATCGAACTTACTAAAGAAGAGAAAGACTTCGACCAACAAAAATCCAGCATGAACGTTATATAACTGTTTTGGCACGAGAGGATGATGATTTATGACACAAGGTATTATTAGTAATTTATTTACTCAGCATGAAGGAGACACGGTCTCTAGACGCTCTATCGATTTGATTAAACGAGTCTATTTAAATGACTCACGTCCGTGGGTAGTCGGATTCAGCGGCGGAAAAGACTCAACACTGACGACACAACTTATTTTTGAAGCGCTGTTGGAGCTCTCACCAGAACAACTCCATAAAAAAGTATTTATCATTTCATCTGATACATTGGTCGAGAACCCGCTCGTCGTCTCGATGATTAATGGATCACTCCATCGGATGCAGGAAGCCGCGTTAAAATATAATCTCCCGATTGAAACACAGAAGGTCAAACCGCTAACGGAAAAGACGTTTTGGACGAATATTATCGGCCGTGGCTACCCTACCCCTAACCAGACTTTCAGATGGTGTACAGACCGCCTAAAAATCGATCCAGCTAACCGCTTCATTAAAGATAAAGTCTCCAAATATGGTGAAATTATTATGGTGCTTGGAGTCCGTTCATCTGAGAGTACGAGCCGGGGACAGTCTATTAAAGACCATGAAATCATGGGCAGCGAATTGATGCGACACACTTCATTGGCTAATGCATATGTTTTCGCACCAATCAAAGAGTTTGTGTTAGATGATGTTTGGAGCTACCTTCTTCAAAACCCCGCCCCTTGGGGAGAAGATCATCATAAACTTCAAAAAATGTACATGGACTCAAGTAGCGAATGTCCGTTAGTCGTCGACCAAAATATAAAAGAGAGCGCTGGTTCGTGTGGGAACAGTCGCTTCGGCTGTTGGACATGTACCGTCGTCAACCAAGATAAATCGCTGACTGGTTTCATTCAAACTGGTGAACATGACTGGTTGAAGCCTTTATTGAAATTCCGTAATAAGATGGTACTTATTCGAGACGACCGTTCGAAACGGATGCATAAGCGGATGAATGGTGCCTTCTACTTGCTAGAAGTTCCACACGAAATTAAAGAAGATGGTATTTATATCGCTCAAAAGAAAAAAGGTGGTCGTGCAGCTACTTCTCATAAAGTTGTAGATCGTATTGAGGACTTAACAGACGAGAGCGTTCTTGCAGTTCCGAAACGTCAATTAAGTCAGTTCATTGCGACACATAATATTGATTTGAGTAAACCAGAGGAATTCAATATTCAATTTGTCGTTCTTGAAACGAATAACGACGGGCAAGCTGTTTACTCACATCTTGGACTCGGACCGTTCACGTTAGCTACTCGAATTGAACTGATGCGTGATTTGCTCATCCTACAACGTGACTTAAAAGTTCCAAACTCGGTGGAGTATAAGTTGATTCAAAACGATGAACTACGTGCAATTCGTCGTCTATGGCTTCGTGAAGGTGATTGGAAAGACACGTTACCTGGACTATATCGTGAAGTATTCGGTGTCGATTTGGATTGGGAACAAGACGATCGCCAAATCTTGACGAGTGATCAAGCAAATGACTTGGAGCTACTCTCTCAAAAGCATGGTCTTGATTTCAACATGGTTCAAAAATTATTTACGACGGCAAATGATTTTCTAGGTGTAAAAGTAAAGCGTGGATTCAATAAAGATGTTGCTGCATTATTGAGCCAAGATTATTTGAATCTGTATAAAGAGCAAGGAGATTTAAAGAACTATGAAGATTGAATCGATTGTCCTGAAAAACATCGGAGCCTATAAGAATCAAACGTTTGATTTTACGAATCAAAATTCTAATAAAAATGTTGTTTTAATCGGAGGGAAGAATGGCGCAGGTAAAACGACATTTTTGAATGCTCTCCGCACAGGTTTATACGGGAGTCAGGCGTTTGGAATCAAAGCGCCAACTCCCTCTTATTTCCGTGAGATTGAAAAGTTAATCAATAGCGAAATTCGAGACCAGCGTGAATGGTATAACGTGAAAAAAGTGATTTCAAAGATTCAAATCACGTTCACTACGACTACGAATCAAACAATGTCTCGCTATCTGTTTGAACGGTCTTGGGGAATCGACGCAAAAAATATTAAAGAATATTTTAATATCTATCGGGACGGGAGTACCCTACCGTTAGCAGAAAAAGATCAGAGCCAAGTTTATTCATTATTCTTGGAACGAACTCCGTTATACCTCTTCAATGTCTCTTTATTTGATGGCGAAACCATTAACCAAATCATCAACGAAGGAAAGCTTTCGGAGTACCTTGATGACTTAATGAAAAGTGCCTTTAAGTTGGAAATTCCTGATTTGTTAACGGAAACTATTGAAACGCTTGTTCGCGATGAAGCGAAAACGAAACTGAGTAAAGAAAAATCAAAACGTTTGGATGAAATCAAGAATGACTTGATTGAGGCTGAACAAAAGCTTCAAAAAAATCAGATTGAAAAATCACAAGCTCTTAAGAAAATCGAAATCAGTGAAGCTGAAGTCGCCTCTTTTTCTGAATCACTAAAAGCCCATGATGTGATTAGTAAAGAAGAAGAAGCGAAATTAAAAGATGACATTAGAAGACTCGAACATGAGCGTCAATCGTTGAAGCAATTGAATTCAGACTTCTTTAGCGAATATTATGCCTTTACGATTAATCACGACTTACTTAAGCAAGCTGCTGATCAAGTGGAGTCAGAATTATTAGTGCGAAGTGTGGAGGACTTAGAAAAGGTCTTCTCCGATGAGTTCTATAAAAATGTCTCACGCAACTTAGGCGGTACGGTTCAACATGATTTGTTAAAGAACGAATTCAATGCCGCTTTAAAAATGGCGGTCCCATCTACTGAAATCATTCACGATGCTTCATTCAGCTCGAAAGCAAAAGTAGAAAATATGCTCTCGCTTGTTGATGCTCATTCATCTGAAAATTTATTGTCAAACCTCAATCGAGATGATGAAATCATCGACGAATTGAAAACGTTGCGAAGAAAACTGATCATTCGAGAAGAAAATCATATCGATTTCGAGAAGCAGTTTGAAGAGCTAAATCGATTAAAAGTAAATCACCTTCACTTAAAAGAACGTTTTGAACACATCCTTCAAACTGAAGATGAACTTCATGCTCAATACTCAAATTTAGTAGAAGAAAATGCCCTACTCAAGCAAGAGATTGAGAAAATCACTTCAAAATCAAGTCTTCTTTCGCAGAACGCAAATCTTACATTAGCTTTACTTGAAGACTTTAGACTACAACAACGCTACAAAGTCATTCGTAATGTTGAAGAAAATGCTTTACGGATGTTAAAAACATTGATGCGCAAAGAAGATTACATTGAGAAGCTATCGATTATGCCTGAAGATTTCTCTTTGACTTTATTATCCAAAGATCAATCTCGAATCTCTGTGGCCACTTTGTCTTCTGGTGAGAAACAGATTCTATTGCTTTCATTGATTTGGGCAATCTTTAAAGTTTCTGAAAACCAAATGCCATTTATTTTCGATACGTTGTTAGGTCGCCTGGACCGAGACCATCGTTATAATATTCTTCGCAACTTGCTCCCTAAATTCGGTGAACAGGTCTTAGTACTATCTACTGACTCAGAAATCAGTAAAGATTACTATGACGTACTAAAACCGTCTATTTCTAGAGAGTATAGTCTCCAATTTGATAACGAGCTTTTAGAAACACAAGTCATTCCATCGTATTTTGAATTTGAAAACGCGCAGGTGAAAACTAATGAATTACCGTCTTAAACTAACTGAGCAAACTCATCTCTATTTTAAAGAGATTTCAAACTCGACTCATATCACGCCAAATATACTGGCTCGTTTTGCCGTGGGTATTTCATTAAAGAACAAACAAACTCCAACCAGCATTAAGGGCCAAACGATTTCAAATTTTGAAATTAATCGTGCCACTTTAACTGGGGAGCATGATGAGATGTTCAAAATAATGATTCTCCAACATGCAAATAAGCATATTGAGGAAGAGCATTACTTTCCTGACTATTTCAATGCACACATTACTAGAGGCGCTGAAGAACTTTATCAAATGTTTCAGTTCTCAAGAAGTACGAATCAATTCTTAAGAGAGTTATTGGCTCTACAGGAGGGGTAACATGCTATACCTAGACAACAGTTCGACAACACCTGTTTATCCTGAAGTACTTGAAGCGATGCTCCCCTACTTTCTTGAAGAGTTCGGAAATCCTTCTAGTAAATATTACTCGCTCGCAGAGAACTCCAAGGATGCTGTTGAACAGGCTCGAGAACAGTTAAGCAAATTTTTTAGTTGTTCTTCTTCAGAGCTCTACTTCACTTCGGGAGCCACAGAAAGTAACAATTGGATTTTAAAAAGTGTGGGTTCTTCCCTACCGGACCATCAAGTGATTACAACGGTAGCCGAACATTCATCTAACTTGGAAATTGCAAAGTATTTGAATGAACAATTGAAAATCCACGTCGAGTATCTATCTGTTGATCAGTTCGGCAGAATCGACTTTTCCGAATTAGAGTCTCTACTAAAAAAACGCCCTACTTCACTCGTTTCAATCATCTGGGGAAATAACGAGTTAGGGTCGTTAAATGACATTCAGAGAGCTTCTGAACTAGCTGCTCAATATGGTTCACTCTTCCACACCGATGCGACACATGTCATCGGAAAGATGAAAATCAACCTGTCAGAACTGACGAACGTTCATTTCTTATCCGCTTCTGCGCATAAGTTCAACGGTCCAAAAGGTATCGGCGTCGCTTATGTGCAAAAGGATGAGGATGGTATTCCAAGAAAGTTGACACCCTTAATACATGGTGGTGGCCAAGAACAAGGCGTGCGCGGTGGAACGTTAGCTGTTCCTTTAATCGTAGGAATGGGGAAAGCCGCTGAAATGCATCAGGCATCCTTGTCTAAGAACATTCAAAAATTACAAAAACTTGAACAGCATTTGGTTCATCTTTTATCTGAGAAGTTCGGGTCAAATATTCGGTTCAACAGTGATCATACTGATAAAATACCTGGAATTGTGAATGTTCAATTTATCGGGATTAATAATGAGGTACTCGTGAAGCAGTTAGCTCCGGTAATGGCTGTTTCCACCGGATCAGCCTGTAGCTCAAGTAAGCCGAGTCACGTGTTGCAAGCAATTGGATTAACATTGGATGAAGTGCGATCATCGATTCGGTTCTCTCTTTCTTCAAGTATCTCTTCAAAAGACTTGGATATTTTTAAACAACTTTGAAAAGCATAAAATAAGACCGGCTCATTTTAAATTGAGCCGGTCTTTTACGTTCAAACTTTATTAATTTTGAATGTTTCGAGCATTTCTTCTCTAGGGATGTCCTTTTTCCCGTGTACAATTGATTGTCGAATCTCTTCAATCGAATATGAACCACCACTGATTCCATATTGTTCTGGTAAATTGAGCAACAGGATGTCATCCTCCACTCGTTCTACTGACGAAATGGTCTCTTCCGTTTTAAACGATACAACTACACCTTTGTTGAAGTAATCGGCTAATTCGTTAGAAATCTCATAGTCGCCTTTCATCAATTTCTCGACGACAGAAAGGCGTTCATTTTCAAAATCATAGTCGTTATCTTTTTCGCACCACAAGTTCCCTTCGAACAATTTCTTGGCATTCGCTAAGAATAAGTGGGCAAAGAACATCCGATAGTACTGTTGCGAGAATGTAGTCTCCGTCTCTCCAACACCTAATTCGTAGTCAAAGAGGGATTTCGTCCGGACGACTTGATTTCGTGCTTTATCTAATACGTTATTCAAGTTTCTACCAATCTTCACTTCAATCGGGTAGAAATGCATTTTCAATTTACCTTCCGTCTCTTGAATACCAATTAAGAGTAAATCGTCTGAGTAGCTTCCCGATTTCCCTAGCGCCTTAACGGTAAACGGTGAGCTCGCGTGATTTAGACCAATTGCTTTTGCAACACGTAAGATTTCCTCTAGCGAAATCGGAACCCACGTGATGTCGTCGGTTGTGAACATAGCCAACGAATATTTCACAGCCGCCAACAAACTGAATTTTTCTCGACTCTTATGGATGTTTCGAGCTGTCTCATTGCTGAGCCCTTGTTGGATCATAGAGAGCAGCCATTCACCGTTGATGACGTTGAACGTTTGAATAATCTCTTTGATACTCTCATCTGTATTCAAATCAGGTTTTTCATGGTTCAAATAATCTTTAATGACCGCTTGATATTGCGCTGTTTTTTTCGTAACAGTAATCGCATCATACCGGTAAGAAGAAGATTGATCGTTATAGTGAATGATAATCAATTCATTATCGGGATTTCCTTGCTTAGATGAAAAATATCCAAGGTCAACAGTCGGTTCAATTAACGTGACCCAATGAGAACTTTCATAGATATTCTGCAACTTGTAGCCATCTCTAGCATCAGTAATACTAGCCAGTGCCGTGACACCATGTGCGAATGAACTACTACCGTTGTCTTTCATATGAACGTTCAATTCATTAAACGACTTAGCACAGCGCAAGAGTAAATCATTGTCTTCAATTTCATAACCGCGAAGTCCAAAGCCCATACTAAATTGCCCGTCTTTGATGGTCGGTGCGAGCGTCGAATACAAACCACTCATCGCATTACCGCTCTTAATGTACTCCATTTTATCGGTAATGACTTGCTCCTCACCACTCATTTTATAGAAACTAATGTGAGCATAATCAAAATCATTAAATTGCTCATTTTGAATATGATAGTGATTGATGAACGATTGAATCTTCTCTGCCACTTCTTGTGGAGAAAGAATAAAGTTTTTTGGAATGAGCGTGTATAAATACTCAAACTGTTCCCAATCCTCTTCCATAAAATCTTTAGCTGCAAATTGATCGAATGCACTTCTGTATCGACCGGAATCGCAATAAAGTTTTACTTCAACAGGAATCACTTCATCTTTATTCTTTTCGTAGCTGTCTTTCAGTTGACGGAAAATCCATTCAACAACACCTTTTAATACCATCTCATCATTTCGAATTTCAATCACATTTAAATATAAAGGCGCTCTAACGACTTGATTTGTCTGATAAAACAGCGAGGTGAAGTGGTCTACAAATTGATTTAATTTTTCTTTGACCACTTCTGATAGGAAGCGGTCAGCCTCAGCTACAACAACTTCTTCCTTTACTCGATAAATCATCCACTCTGGTAAATTCGACTGAGCTTCTGCTTTATATGCTTTACCTTCAAACCATAGGTATGGAGCCAGTGCATCTGCGCGTAAACGTTTAAGCACACTTTCTGATACTTCTTCATCTCCAAGTTGCGTATTCAACTCTAATTGAAACGCGACGTTAACCGGATGGAATGGAGTGAAATAGACGATTTCTTCTTTTTTATTAAACAACACGCCTAATTTTAAAATCGAGTGTCCGACTTCAAATAACCGATCGGCCTCTTGAATCGATTCAATCGCTTTTACATAAGCTTGCACATAATTCAAAGCGACTCGCTTATATTCATCATCCCAATATGCTAACATCGGGACAGTCTTTTTGATTTTAAAGTGATTTAGGAATAGGTTGTACGCTTCTCTCAGCTCATAGAAAGCACCAAACTCTAGATTGACAGGACTGATGACACCGGAAGACAATACAGCTGTTTGCATACTTTGATCAAGCCATTCCATTTCATACTCTAAAAAATCTTTATATTCATTCTGTGGATAGTAAATTTGGTTCTTTAAAATTAATTTCCCATCTGTACCGTGGACAATCGAAGAACGCTTCTCACGTTTCTCTTTGTACAATCTAATATTTGCGATTGGATGCGGTTTAGAGGCATCAACACTAAGCTTGATATTAATTGGAGTTGATTCTCCAACGCTTAACTGCAAAAATTGATCTTCTTCAAACAAATCTTGATCAAAATGATACGTGACGTTCGGTTCATCATCTACTTTTACTAGCGCTTGCTCTTGAGAGACAGGGGTTTGTGAACCGTCCCCTAATCGTAGCTCGCCTTCTTTATTCCCTAAAATCAAATATTCGATATCGTTCCCTTTCATCCGCTTCACTTCATAAGTTCCAGCGTAGTCTTTAAAGACCTCGCTCGAGAATGGGAACACCATAATATTTAACTCTGAATAGAGTGTGTTTTCATTTTTCACTTTGTATTTCACCGTACACTGTGTGGCGCCCTGCGTTTGAGTAGATGTAAGCGTCATATATAAATTATTTGTTTTCACACTTGGCGTCACTTCAAGTAAAGGATTGCAATATTCAATTTTGATTTGTGATTCTTCTAAACTCTTGCGCACACCCTTTCCTTCAATCACATACTTAGCTCGCAATTTGATTTCTTGCTCGTGAGACGGATTGAAGATGGCGACATAGCGCGTACGCTTTCCAGTCTTAGTCGTTTTGTGTGGTCGATCCCAAACGACTACCGACGAATGTTCATTGACGACTGTAATTTCATCAATTTCAAACACTTTATTGTTCTTTTCAGCTTTAAGCTTGATGACTTCTTGTAAGGTGAGTTCGTTCCAATGGTCATGCTTCAGTTTATTGACACCTTGTTCATTGAATTTTTTAGGTAATTGCGTCTCAACTGTTTCGTTAAAATGACTGTCTTGAACAAATTCAAATAAATCTCTGTTTTCACGCAGTCTTTCTCGTATTTCTTTTTTGGAAGATGTCTGCACAAATGATTCGAGTTCTTGGTCATGGAAGAATCGTAGCGTTAGAAAATCAGACTTTGAAAGTTCTGATTTTTGCATGAGGGATAAGATTTCTTCAAAATCAAAGAACGAGACACCTTTGAACGAACTGAACTCTTCTTCAATTTCTTTCAAATGAAAATCAATTACTTCAACCAACGCGCCTTTACGTTCGGCCATCTGTTTTAATTCACTCTTCAGTTCTTCTAGAATTTTTTGTGGGTTCAAAGGCATTCCTTCTTTTTGAAGGTTGGCGCCGCCACCATCAATACTGTCGAGCTGTCCATGATAAATCACAAGAAGTGAGCGGTTCACGCCTTCCCCTTCTTGTTCACTGACCAAGTTGCGAAGCTTAACAAAGAAATCAGGTTGAATTCCCTCGATTTGAGTCGCAATAATCAACTCGCTTGTCCCGTAATCAATTGCAATTGTGCGGTATTCAGTAACACCGTTCAGCTCGTACTCAAACATTTTAACTCGTTCGCTTGCTTCTTGTTCAAGATAGTCTTTCAAATATTTAACATGACTTTCTTCTTCTAGCTGCAAGTAATATTTATCTCCAGGTTGCGGAGTGTTTACTAAAAAATGACCGTTTATTTTCTTCGTGACGTACTCATAAAATTGGTTTGACATACTGCGCCTCCCCACTATCGCTCTTCTTATCAATGACGTTTATTTTTTCTAATAATTGTAAAAGTGCTGTTGATGATTCGGTATCAAAATTGATGCCTCTTTGACTCAAACGCTCCAGCAGCTCTACAAATGTGATTCGATCATCTTTACAACTGACGGCACACATCAGGATCAATATTTCTTGGTTCAACGATAATACGTACCCTAAACGTCCTCGACGTTTCGTAAAGTGTGACTTTGCAATATTCTTTACGTGATCGCCATAACGTGACTGTGCCTCTTTAGGAGTCGTAATTTTCATCGTGTTAAATAATTGTTTAACCGCTTCGTTGAATGTCTCACTTCTCTTCACTTGATTTTCTAAACCCGCATATGTGAGAATCCGTTCACTTTGCAAATCAATATCACTTAAAAATTGAATTTGGTCAGTCTCTTCTAAAGATTCAAAATACTTATAAACCTCATCGTAAGTCATGATTTTAGACTTATCTTGCTCTAATGATGGGTTATGAGAATTACAGCTTAACTGTGCCATCGTCAATTCATGTACAAATATATTCTCACTAGCACTATTTAATAAGCCCATACCAGAGTTCATTGTCTTACGTCTTGAGGTAACAGTCGTTTCGTGATGAATGGTATAAAACAACTTAGACGGCTGATGCCAATTAGAAGTTTCAAAATTATTAATCTTAATTGTCGTCTGGGAAACAACATAGTGTAAGTAGTACTTAAGTAAATGGTTGATTTCTTTCAAAAAATATTGAGGATGCTGTGCCAAATAGATCAAATCTTCGCCCAATAATTTTATTGGTAACGAAGAATATAAAGCATGCTCCACGGAATACTTTTTCTCAGTAAGGTTAGGCAGTAAATTCACAATCACTTTGTCTAACAATGTCTCGTTCTGCTCAGACTTAAAAATCTGTCTAATCTTTTCAATTTGTTCATCATCCAAAGCATGGTGCGTCAAGTCTGCTAAAAAAGTACCCAATTTTTTCTTAGTAGCAGGGTTCCCTTGAATGTACATAAACATACTCGGATGAGTAACATTCAATCCACCATCTCTTTGAAGAAGCAAATCACTGAAAAAGGTATGAATTTCATCTTCGTGTTCAGGTAAACTCTCGACTCGATCGAGCACCCCTTCTAAAAGGTGATCTGTATTGAATGATTTGGCTGATAAATCTTGATTGAGAAGTCTTCTAGAGAAAGCCCCGACTTCCTTTTCCCAATCTAAGAGGGCATTTTTAATCGAATCACTCTTCCCTGTAGTAAAAGGAAGAACTTGATAAAAATTCGAGGTTTGACGTTTTGCTATTTTTTTTCGATCTTTATCTAGCACAATCACTTGTTTCTCATCAAATATTTTTTCTGGTAATAATCTCATCATTTTACACCTACTTTCAGAACTTACAATTTACTGAACACAATTTTTTCTTCACTACTAAATGGATCTGCTTCTTGTTTTAAAACAAATGTTTCTCCCGTCTGAATTATATAAATCAACACTTCTTCATTGTTTGAATTATATGTGCGGATGGCATTTGCAAATTCGCTGAATCGAATCGCATCATCAAAATCAATTTTGGAAGGTTGATAACCTTGATCAATTTTCGTAATCAAATTGAACATTTTATAATCGATTTCAAGTTTGATTCTTTGTTTATTCTCACCTACAGCGAACTGAATAAATAATGAGTTGCGGAACTGAACGACTTGTTCTTCATTCTTCGCCACCATGCTGATTGGGTCTAATGTGAAGCTGACCGGTTTTGCGATGCGATAACGCTTTGAAACTTTTGCACTTGTATCAAATAGATATTTCTTTTGGTCTTTTTTGAAACCAAACCATAACATGAGCGCATTTTCGAATTTCTCATAAAGTGACTTGAGCTCATATCTTTGTCCCGTGTAATAGGCGTACAGATATTTTGAAAATGTCTCAATAGTTGTTTGAGAAATGTTCATCTCTCGAGGGTTAGATAGATAAAGTAACCGCAGCAGCGATTGCGTATGCTCGGTGATGAGCTCTCGATCCAATAAATCAAGTTGATACGTTTGTCTAGTCGACTCATCGAACCTAGAAACGAACCCACTTACGTCAGCTTCAAGATTAATTTGAAGAATGATTTGATCAATTTCTTCAGAACGATAAGCAATTGGATCCTCGTTTCTTAACATGACAGAAATCGGGGAATCATTTTGACTCGTAAAGATCTTTTGATGAAGACCATGAATGAGTAACGTTTCAAGCACAATTTTCTGTTTACTTATGTTTGACCAATTTCCTGGAACCATCACTTCATAAATTAAATTGAAAAATTGACGCATCGATAAAACCGCTTTTTCCTTTAAGAGAGAACGGGCGATTAGATTCACAAGGTTGCGTCGTGCATTCAAGTTGTTCATGAGTAAAAAGTTGCGATGGACGATGGAGTCAATACCTTGCCTCACATCCTCTTCATATGCCAAATAAAATGGATTGTCATCGTTCTGATCGAACATCTTCGATAATATTTGCATTAAGAAGTTCGACTCCACTCCACCCTTCGTGAGCTCATACATTGGATAGTCCGAAAAACTAACCATTGAAAAACACTCATGCTCTAAGGCTTGAGAAATTTCATTCTCAAAGATTCCTGATTGCTCGACGTATGCTATTAACTCGCTAAATGTATAGTCATTGTCCAATGAATTTACGTAGTCATACAAAAACTTATGTAATACACCTAGGTTTATAGCCAAAACAAACTCATCTGAGCCTTCCGTCAATCGTTGGTCCGAAAATGGAATGAGCTTCTCAAATAAGGTTTCCATCGCTGTCTTATGAGGAGAAAGACTTTCAGTTGCATCATTCCAAATTTTATTTTTATATCGGTTCATCAATTCAGGCTCAGCAGACTGTAGATGTGATAAGATGTGTGACTTTCCATCGCCTACACTACCAATTAAGAGCGTTAATCGCTTTTGCTCAGGTTGCTGTAAAAGCTGAACTAATTTTTTCTCGATTGGTCGTTCAACGTGTAGATATTTCTTTAGAGAGCTTAATGGAAGTTCGGCACTTTCAACAGCCTCTTTTGATGACTCGTTTAATCTTGATAAAAGGCTGTAAAGATAACTCTCATTGCGACTCTCAATATGAGGAACAAACTCGTACAATCTATTTGTTTCTTCTTCGATTGTCACTACGGGTGATTCTTCCACTTTGTTATTGACCTCTAGCGCCCGAAGCTTAGCCTTGAGCTGTTCTTCTACGATTTTCAGAATATCGTCATGACTCACCCCATCGTTCTTGGGAGTAGGAGGCTTAGGTGGCGCATACTTAGGAACTGCAGGTGGATTTTCGTAACTTAAGACGTATGAATCGACAATATTATATAGACTTGACCAAATTTTCGGTAGAATTTCATGTGCTTCTTTCGTGAATAATTCATGAGCTGCATTGTTTCCATTCTTACGTACATAATGAAGATCGGTCGCAATCGTGCGGTCAATAATTTCTTCGGTTAAAAGAATTCGAATATTGTCATTCAAATTATATGTATTCTGGAGACCACAAACTTCTAACCATCCATTTACGATGGCTTCAATCATTTTCCGTGAATTCAATAAGGCGCTCTCAGGGTCAGTATAGTACTTATCTTGAACTATTTGCCCTAACTCTTCCGCCTTTGAATTAATGGGTTTTAGAAATGAGAAAAAGTATTCCATGTCATTCATTCCTTTCGATCGACCTTAACAACTTTTTTATTAACTATATTCTTTATTATATCTATAATAAGAGTATATGGTAGGTTTTACCTACTCCTATATATGATAAAGGAGCTATAATATGGATTCAACAATTCAATTTCCTTCTTTACCTTCATGGTTCACACCTCGAGACTATCAACTTGAAGCCATTTCAGAATGGAGAGCCAATAATTATCAGGGTCTATTAGAGATGGCCACCGGCACCGGAAAAACTCTTACGGCGCTCACTGCTATCACAAAACGATTTGAGGAAAGCGGTCGTTTAGCTGTGATTATTTTATGTCCTTATCAGCACTTGGTCGATCAATGGGCTAAAGATGCTAAAACCTTTAGGATGGATCCAATCCTTTGTTACGGTTCAAAATCTCAATGGAGCGCTACTCTTTCAGGAAAAATCACGCAATATAATTTCAAAATCAAAAATTTCATGTGTGTCATCACCACCAACAGTACATTCAAAAATGCACATTTCCAGGCTCAACTTAATCGAATTGCAGATGCAGGCATGCTTGTCGCCGACGAGGCTCACAATTTAGGAACGAAGCAATCGTTGCAGTCGCTTCCTGTACAATTTAAAAATCGATTAGCATTGAGCGCTACTCCAATTCGGCATCACGATGAAATCGGAACCGAGCAGTTGTTAAATTATTTTGGTGGATCAATATATAAGTTTACTTTGGAAGAAGCCATTAAAAAAGGCTTTTTGACGAAGTATTATTACTACCCTCATTTAGTGTCACTTACTGAAGAAGAACTTGAGATTTATCATGAGCTTACAAATAAAATTTCGAAATTGATTAACCTGTCTGATGATAAATCAATCGAATCGTCAGGGAATGATACAGGAATGTTAGAGATGCTGTTAATTAAGCGGGCCCGTTTAATTAATGCAGCGCAAGAGAAAGATATATTGTTGAAGCAGCAACTTAGCACTCAAGATAATTTGACTCATACCATCGTGTATTGTGGTGATCATTCTAAGGAAGACCAACGACACGTCGATCACATTGCTCAATTCTTAAACGATGATTTGAAAATAACAGCCAAAACCTTCACTTCGACTGAAACAAAAGAACTTCGCCAGACGTTGCTAAGAGATTTCTCAGAGAATAACATTCAGGCGCTCGTTGCCATCCGTTGTTTAGATGAGGGTGTAGACGTTCCTTCGGCTGAGACCGCTTACATTTTAGCCAGTACAACCAACCCAAAAGAGTTCATTCAACGCCGCGGACGTATTTTAAGAAAGCACCCAGGAAAAGAGTATGCTTATATTCACGATTACATCGTGATTCCTCGTCCCTTGTCTGAAATCGACTTGCTCACGGATAAAGAATTTAACATTGAAAGACGACTATTGATGAATGAATTGAAACGAGTGAATGAATTTGCATCAATCTCAGAAAACCATTATCAAGCACTTCGTGTTTTAAACCCAATAAAAGAGGCATTTAATCTTGTCGACCTATAATGAATTATGAGGTGAATACAATGAATCCGAATCAATCAACCAACGAAAAAGATGTATATGCATTATTGAGTGAGCTATCAGAAACTGAACAACAGATTCTGCAAAATATTATTCGTTTAGAGAAGGACTACTTAGACAAAGAAGGATCATTTACTGCTGCACAGCTCCCTGATGAATTCTCTAGACTAATCAAAAAGGAGTACATCTAACATGATTCTTAAGCAAATCGTCATTGAAAATTTCCGCCAATACTATGGGCAGAGCGAAGTTGAATTTGCACATGGATCCAGTAAAAACGTTACTGTCATTCATGGAGAAAATGGTAGTGGTAAAACCGCTCTATTAACTGCTTTAATTTGGGGATTTTATGGTCGAGAACTTAAATTACCGAACCCTGAGTCCATTTTCAACAACAAAGCCATTCAAGAAAGTACAATTAATCGTAACGATTTAAGCACATCAGTTCAAATCAAATTCGAACATAATGAATACGAATATGAACTGTGCAGGGTATTATATGCAAAATTTGATGACGAAAAAAATGTACTGAATTTACCTAAAAATAAAACAATCAATCAAAAAGTCGAACTGACAAAACGAAACGTAGATACGAATCAATCAACAAAAATTAAAGATATCTCATATGAAATCAATCGAATCTTGCCATATAAACTGCATACATTCTTTTTCTTCGATGGTGAACGCATGGATCACCTAGGGAAAAAAGAAGCTTACACGGAAATTCGAGATTCAATTAAACGGATGATGGGGTTAGAATTATTTGATAACTCAATCGAGCATCTAAGCAAAACCATTATTAAATTGCGTGACGAAGTTTCTAAAAATGTTAAAAGTGAACTGAGTGAGAAATATGTACGTATTAACCAACTCGAGGATGACAAAGGTAAAAAGAAACATCGCCTCGCTGAAACAAAACAAGAACTAACTGCCGCTCAAAATGAATTGAAAAGTATCGAAAATGCACTTCGTAACGGTGAAGAGACAAGAACGTTTCAAGTCACTCGAGATCATCTTGTCGAATCCATCATTGAAACGAAAAACGCTTTTGATGACAAATTAAAAGAGTTAAGAAGTTTATTGTCTCGTTCAGGCCACTTAGCTTTTTCGACTTTGCCATTGAAAAGATTTCAACGAATTGCTCATTCTGACAGTCGAGACACGATTGAAAAATTAATTCATCCCGAATTAATTCCAACTCTACTTTCAAGTGGTAAATGTCTTTGTGGGCACGAACTTGAAACAGCTACAATCTCGACATTAGAAAAAGTTCAGCAAGAAGTATTAGACGTATCAAGTTCAAAAAATGAAATGGACCACCTCTATTTCCAGTTAAGCGGTTGGGAAGTTGCGAGAACGCATTTCTATGCTGAAATTAGACGTCTCGTTGGAGAACGTGAGGAATTAAGAGAGACACTTAGAGGCTTGGAAGAAGAGTTACGTGAAATCGAAGAGCGAATGAAGGCGAGTTCACGCAATATCGAAAACTCTACTAATTTAATTGAAAGAGAATCTTCAGTTCGTACTGCCATTGTAAAAGCAGAGGCTAATATCGAAGACTTACTTCGCTCAATTGAAGAAATTTCAAAGGAAGAAGAACAACTGAATAAAGAAGTGAGTAAATTGACCAAGGCAGAAGAGCGACAGCTTAAACTCCAACTTGCGCTAGACTCTGCGACAAAAGTAAAAAACACTTTGGTTGGTCTTCTGAAGTTAAGAGAATCTCAGGTTAAATCGGAGTTAGAAGAGAAAATTAAACTGACCTATTCACAATTGTTAAGAAAAGATTATCCGATATCGTTAACGGAAAATTATGAACTCCTTGTTTCTGATGTAAACGGCGGAAGTATTGGATTATCACAGGGTGAATCGCAAATCACGAGCTTAGCTTTCATCGGAGCCATTGTCGATTTGACACGTGAATACAAAGACAAAGAAAAGGGTCATGCTTTAGATGAAGAGCTAAAGCTCGGAAACATTTTCCCGCTTGTCATGGATTCTCCTTTTGGGGCTCTTGATGCAGATCACCGCTCTCGTGTGGCGACAAATCTTCCTAAATTATCGGATCAAGTTGTCGTAATCGTGTCCACATCGCAGTGGCGTGGTGAGGTGGATGAAGCAATCAATCATCGTATTGGAAAATCATATAAATTACTCAACCATACGAATGATGAATCAGGTGAATATACGGAAATTGCGGAGGTAATGTAATGGCAAAACGTTCTTTACGCCGTGACGGCACACAAGATCATATGTACATGACGTTAAAAGAAGATGCACAATTATTTGATACTTACAAAGATATATTTATGGCAGCATTATTATTTGGTTATAGCAACGAGCGAAGAAAGAAAATCAAAGCCGGTTCAGAAATACCTCTATCTGTTTTCTCAGAGCAAGATTTGCAACTAATTAAACTAATTATGCATCTAGAAAATGCATTTGAAAATTTCTCAGTAGATCACGATTCAGAAGATGATGAGGAAGCACCTCTTGAAAACTTCGATATTATTGAAGAATATGCTGCTGGCGGATTGGACGCTTTATATCATGAGTTAGAAGTTTTTCTAACCGATTCGGAATCAGCTCAAAATGCTTACTTAGATTTAATGTTAAAGTATGAACAAAAAGAATTTAATACGGAAGATTTAATCAACGAACTCCCATTCAATTAACTCAAACTGCCTACAAACTCGAAATGAGTTTGTAGGCAGTTTTTTACTCCTCGATAACTTCCTCCAAAAACAATCCTTTCTCAAATCCACCCTTCCGCTCGCGCTTCTCAGCACGAATCGCATTCATCTCTTCAAACGAAGCCCCATGCATCTTTCCTAACTCATACGCGAGTTCAAGGATATCTGCCAGCTCTTCAAGGCACTCCTCATCAATATTCGCATCTTCATACTCTTTTAATTCTTCATATAGCTTGAGTCGTGCTTGTTCGAAATGTTCGGCTTGATTCAAGTGCTTGACGATGACCTGCTTCCCCTCTGCTTGAATCAGTTCAGGCACCCGGTCTCGAACCAACTTGTTATGCTTTACCATAGTTGCCTCCTACTCCACAATCTCAAACGCCTTCACATACACGACATGGTCGAGGAAAATGATCCACTCATCCTCGAACTGAACGAACCCGTCCGTCGCATGACGGAACGACTGATAAATCGATTCGAGCGCCGCATAACGACTCTCCGCTTCCACCACTTGCGTCAACACCTCATCGTTAATCATATGGAACTCAATTTCGAACTGTTTCATTGTTTCCACTCCCTTTCACTCGATTCAACACTCTCATAACTCTTTTCCCCATTCCGTCCCAGACTCCTCTCGAAACCAAGACGAAAATTTTCTCGGCTATCAACAGGAAATTTTTTCCTATAAACTATGATAAATAGTCATAAAATTACGTGTTCTTACATATTTAATAATGACTATTTCATTCCACCAAGAGAGGAAGCTTCCAATGGCCTATGATTTTGAATGCAAACATCTAACGAAACGGTTTGATAACGGCGACATCGCGACGCTCGCGCTTGATGATGTGAACCTTCACTTCGCCCACGGTGACTTCATCTCGATTATCGGTCCATCCGGTTCAGGAAAATCGACGCTACTCAGCTTGATTGGTACGCTCGATCGTCCGACCGATGGCACGCTCTTGTTCAACGGCGAACCGATCTCGACCTTGTCCGCAAAACAGCTCGCCGACTTCCGCTTCGACAACATCGGTTTCATCTTCCAACAGTTCCACTTGATCCCGACATTGACGGCACTCGAGAACGTCATGGCACCGCTGTTCGGACGGAAAGTCGATTATGACGGGGAGGAACGGGCGCTCGAACTGTTGAAAGAAGTCGGACTGAGCGATAAGGCGAACTCGCTGCCGTCGCAACTGTCCGGTGGCCAGCAACAACGCGTCGCCGTCGCCCGGGCCCTCATCCACCGTCCGAAGTGGCTGCTCGCGGATGAGCCGACCGGGAACCTCGACACGCATACAGGTGATATCATCTTCGACCTGTTGACGCGTCTGAATCGGGACAACGGCTGTGGCGTCTTGTTTGTCACGCACGACCCGGAGCTCGCCGACCGGGCGAACCGAAAAATCGAGATGCGCGACGGGCAGGTCGTCGCCATGAGCGACGTCCATCATGCTTAAGTTTATCTGGAACTCATGGTGGCGGAATAAGGAACGCTTCATCCTACTCATGGTCGGGATGCTCATCGTCAGTACCGGGCTCAGCTATTTGCTTGGGGTGACCCAGGCGAACAACGGCACGGTCGTCAACGAATTGCAAAAACGATGGGACTCGTCGTACCATATCGTCGTCCGTCCAGAAGGCAGCCGCAGCGTGACCGAGGACTTGAACTTGCTCGAGCCGAACTATATGAGCGGGCTCGAGGGCGGGATTACGCGCGAACAGTACGAGACGATTCAACAGATTGCCGACATCGATGTCGCGGCACCAATCGCCATGATCGGATCGACCTATTCAAGCTCGTTCACTCAAACGCATACGTTTGATAAAGCGGGTCTTTATCGCCTCAAGATGAACACACTCATCGATACGGGCATTGAAAAAATCAATGACTTCCAAAACTTGAAAGCCTACTTTTGGGTCGGCTGGATGCCGAACGGCGATTCGACCCACATCGGCATCGGTCCGACCGCCCTGTATGAAGAATTCCCACTCGATTACGGAAGCGATGTCATGCTCGCTGGGATTGACCCGGTCGCCGAAGCGAAACTCGTCGGCTTAGACGATGCCGTACAAGCAACAGAGTTCAGTCGTTATTTCAATGATGAGGATGTCCCAGAGCCTTACGATGAGGACATCACGACGATTCCGATTTTGATGAGTACAAAAGACTATGTCGATGCCTCGATCAACTACACGATTGAAGAAGTGGATGTCGATACGACTGATCAAGAGGCATTCATCAAAACGTATCTCGAGAAAGGGAAAGATGAATACCTCGATAGCTTGAAAGGGACAAAAGTCGCCTCATACGACTTTACGGCTCAACAAATGCACGACAATATCACAAAACACATTTTAGAAGGGAAACCTCAGCCACAAGATCCTCGCCTCACCATGGAATATACGTGGATTGCGGAGAAGGCGTCGCCACTCGTCTATGAAGGCGTGACGAGCCCGTTCCCGAAACGTTGGCCATACTCGTATCAAATCAAGCCGTTCCTCGCTGAGGGTCAAGTGGCTTACGGCCAAGAAAGTATGTATCGAAAGGCAAATAGATACGCGGAAGACCTCAACGATGCACCGAAAGTGAAATATAACTACATCGGATTATTCGACCCATCGAAACTGAAGCTGTCAAAAGATCCGCTGACGGAACTCCCGATGGAGACGTATTTCCCGGCGAGCGCCGATTGGGTCATGAACTCGAAAGACGAACCGGTCAACCCACCGACGACGGTCAAGCCGACGAACAACCCGTACAGCTTCCTCACGAAACCACCTTCGATGTTGACGACGCTCGATGCCGCGTTCGCCATCGCCGGTGACAAAGCCATCTCGGCGATTCGCGTCAACGTGAAAGGCGTCGATGTCTTAAACGAAGAGAGTGAAGCGAAACTGCAAGCGGTCGCCAAAGAGATTGAAGACAAGACCGGCCTCATCACGGACGTCACGCTCGGCTCGTCTCCACAATATGCCGTCACGTATCTCCCAGGACTCAAAGGCGAAAGCGCCCTCGGCTGGATTCAACAGCCGTGGATTAAACTCGGTTCGTCGATCACCATCTTCCAAGAAGCAAAACTCGGCTTTTCCGGCGTCGTCGCAAGTGTCATTCTCGTCGCGATGCTATACGTGTTCAGCTCGAACATCATCATGCTGTATGCGCGAAAGAAAGAGTTCGCCATTCTGTTATCGCTTGGTTGGAGACCGAGCCAACTGTCGAAACTCTTGTTCCTAGAGGCGACGATTCTCGGTTCGATGGTCGCCCTCATCTCGTGGATGATTCTCGGGACGTTCCTGTGGACGGCAGCCGGCTCGACATCGATTGCCCGCATCGTCTTGATCGGCTTGCCCGGTCTGTTGATTTATTGGCTCGGGACGCTCATCCCGATTCGACTCGTCCGACGCATCAAACCGTATGAAACGATGCAGTCTGGCGAAGTGTCGAAAGGACGCCGCCTGCTCCGCTCCCGCTCGAGCGTCGGCATGAGTTTGAACCAGCTCGTGACGTATTGGCCGCGGACGACGTTGTCGATTCTCGCCATCGCCTTACCGACGAGTCTATTCGGCTTCTTCCTGTTCGTCACATTCCGCCTCCAAGGCGTCTTGTATACGACATGGATCGGCGAGTTCGTCGCCCTTGAAGTCGGGACGATGCATTACGTCGCCATGGGTGTCGCCTTGCTCATCGCCATGCTGACGACGACCGAGATCATGTGGCAAAACGTTTCGGAGCGCAAGCCACAGCTCGCCGTCTTGAAATCGCTCGGCTGGCAGAACACGTCCATTCGTCGCCTCGTCTTGACGGAAGGCGCGTTGACCGGTTTCTTCGCCGGGCTGCTCGGCGTGACGGTCACCATCATCATCGTCACCATCATGTATCAGAAGTTCCCGACGTCCGAGTTACCGTTCCTGTTCGCGACCATCTTCATCCCGGTCGTGACCGGTGTGATGCGGACACGTCGTCAACCAGAAAAAAGTAGAAAAACGGTTCCGTCTCGTGCTCGGCACGACCGCGACCGCTCTCGTCGTCGGTATCATCAGCTTGTTCGTCTTCACGTCTCCAGAAGTCAAACCGGTCAAGGATGAGGCGAAGTCGACACCACCCCCAACCGCACAGACAACGGGTGCGAAACAGGCTGATTTAAAGGCTGATAAACCGAAAGAAACCAAAGCTACCACACCAAAAGAAGATAATCTTCAAAAAATCATGAACCTCGGTACGTTCCAAACGTTTATCGGGGATCCACTAATGAAGAAACGTGAATTCCAAGTCGGGGAACCGGTCTACGCCTCACCGGATGGGACCGAACCGGAAGCTGGAAAACGATTCGTCAATCTGCCCCTCTCTCTCTTTCATGAGGATGATGGATATGGCGGCACTATGGACTATCGACCGAACGGGTTCCGCATGTACACGCCAGACGGGAAAAAATATAGTCCAATCGATATGGTCAACCACAATAAAAAAGCGTTCAAAAACGGTTTTCGTTATTTCGCAGGCGAAAAATCCGAAATCGATTTGGTCTTCCTCGTTCCAGAGAAAGAGAAAACGCTCGTCTTGTATGCTTCAAGTGGCGCCATGCCGAAAGTGTATACCGTTAAAATTGATGTGCCTTAACCTGAATCACTTCGTTAAATCTAAGCACAAAAAAGGAAGATTGAACCGACTCGCATCGGGACAATCTTCCTTTTCTTTCGTCTTATTCAGTCTGTTCAATATGGTTCGTGAACGAATTTGAACGTTCGTTTTCCGGAAGACTTGGCACGGTATAGCGCCTCGTCCGCTTGTTTCAACAGCGTGACCAACGTCGTACGCTCATCACGTATGTATGTGACGATGCCAATACTCGTCGAGACTTGGTAACCTTCATCCCACCTACTTAACTCATCGATAATCTGAGTCGCGATGTGGCCCCATTCGTCTCGACCCGCGGCCTGTGAAAAGTGGAGAACGAACTCATCTCCGCCTAACCGAACCGCGAACGCATCACCTTGTTCGTTCACAATCGTTTGAAGCCTTGCCGCCACTTCTTGCAGGACGGTGTCCCCGATGTCGTGACCGTATCGATCGTTCACGCTTTTGAACCCGTCCAAGTCGAGGAAAAAGAGCGCACCGTGCGCGTTCAAGTCGTCTTCAAAGTACTTCGTCAAGTAGCGTCGATTGTACAGCTCCGTCAACATATCTCGCCATACAAAACGTTCTAGTTCCAAATAATACGAGAACAGCTTGACGATTCGTTGGAGTAACGCGATGTTTCTCGGATCCAACAGACTCGCCTCATCATTGACGGCACACAACGTGCCGAACTTTTCACCGTTCGTCAGTGAGATTGGGATGCCTAAATATGAGCGGATGTTCACATCGTTGAGTAGCCGCTCCACTTCCTCCACATCACAGTCTCGCTTGACGTCTTCATATCGCAACGGTCGATTGTTCTCGAAATCGATGCGACCGCAAACAGAATTGCTCAAATCTACGACCATGTTCTCCGTAATCTGAATCGATGATTTTTGATTGGACAGTTTCAAGATGACCTGTTGTGAATCCGTGAACGCCGTCAAATAAAACATTTGCTCGGGCAAAATTTCATTTGCGAGGTCAAGGACATCATTCGCCAGCTCGTCAAAGCTCTCATACATCTTCAATTCTTCAAATTGTGTGTTCATACACCCTTCCACCCCATCCCATTTTATGTACAGCCTATGGATTGAAAGGCTGTGCCTCTTTTTTCATCTTCCTTCATTTTACCATGGGAGGATTGAAAATAGAGACAGGCGTATGGACGAACGTTCAATTTGATCACTCGCTCCTTCGCTTTCGTTCATGCCTCCTCTACGACCTCGATGACGACGCCCGTCTCTCCGACTTTCCCCAAGTCGAGCACGGTCGGATCGTCGTATGCCAAGACGTGAAACTCTTGTTCGAACGTCCGAATCACATAATGCGATAGTTCGCCTCGGTACGTGTTGACTCGCTCAGTACCCATGTTCTCTGCGGCGAATCGTGTGAAGCGAGACGTCTTCAGTTTCACGATTGGGTAAGCATTGCGTAGTCCTTCTTCATGTATACTATGGTCTTCGATTGTCCCGAGAAACACCGCATATTGCTCAAAACGAATCAGGATGCGGTCACGTTCCGCGTCCCACGTCAGCAACATCGTCGGGTCATTTGCCCCGAAAAACGTCCACTCAAGTGGATAATAGGTGACACCTTTCATCTGAAACGATTCCGTCTCGAGCACATAATCTTCCGTCGTCATCAAAAAATCTAAATCAATCGCCATTCATACTTCCTCCAATCGATTGTTCTAATAAGCACTTACTGCCTTCATTCTCTACCGATAGAGATGATTATAATTCAAATCAGATTTACTCATTGCCCAAAATTCAAACAGCAGGGGCATGCGTTTTTAGAAACTAATCAAAAACGGAGCGCCCATCTCGGACGCTCCGTGCTTCGAATCAATAAAAGATAAACCACAGTGCCGCTGCCACTAAAAACAGGCCAGCCCCAATGAAGAGAATCTTCGCTAGTCTCTCATATACCATGTCTTCACCTCACCAACGCTGCGCCGACGACGAGCGAGACCCCAATCGAGAGCAGGAACGCCATCAGGCCGACGGCGATGTTCCCTTTCCCGATCTCCTCGTTCACTTTGAGCGACGGCGTCAAAAATTCGAATAGCCAATACGTCACCAACAAGAGCACGAAGCCGAAGCTCCCCCCGACCAACACATCCATCGTCTGGTCGTGGTGGCTCTCGACGACGCGGAAGATGTTGGCGAGACCGACGATTTTTCCGCCGGTCGCGAGTGCGACGGCGATATTGCCTTTTTGAATCTCGCGCCAATTGCTGTAGGGCGTCGTCACCTCGAAGATGGCGAGACCGACGACAATCATGAGTCCGGCAATCGTATACAGGCCGAGCGATTCAAGCAATACGTTGACGTTCACATTCCCCATTACCATGTTCCCCTCACTTCAGTTCGACGACCGTGACACCGAGTCCGCCTTCCCCCATCCCACCGGGGCGCTGACTCTTCACGTGACGATGTCCTTTAAGATACTCCTGCGTCGCTTGGCGCATCGCCCCGGTCCCAAGACCATGGATGATGCGGACGTTGTCATATCCAGACACGAGTGCCTCGTCGATATATTTATCGAGGCGGGAAAGTCCTTCTTCGACCCGGACGCCGCGCAAGTCGAGCTCCGACTTCGTCGAGCTCTGACGCTTGAGCGAGCTGCCTTTCGACTGGAGCGACTGCTCTTTCGAAGGGCCAATCTTTTGAAGGTCGTCCGCTTTGACGTTCACTTTCATAATCCCGACTTGGACGTTATACTCGTTATCGTTCAATTGCTTCACGATATAGCCCTTTTGGTTGAACGTCGTCACTTTCACTTCTTCGCCTTTACTGAACGTACGTTTCTGTTGCGCTTTTTGTTTCACTTTTTGAATCTTTTTATCTTGGAGCGTCGGTTTCGCCGATTCGAGCTGTTTCTTCGCGGCGATAATCTCGTGCTCTTTGACGATGCCTTCCTCACGAAGCTTCTTCAAGCGGTCGATGACTTCGTTCGCTTGGCGCTTCGCTTGTTCGACGGCCTTTTCGGCACGCGCCTCGGCTTCGCCGTACATCGTGTCGCGCTCACGCTCGAAATCGGTCAGCTTCGCTTCAAACGCAGCCTGTTCAGTTTCGAGGTCATGGCGTTTGACGATCAATTCTTTCTCGAGCTGCTCGGCGCGATGCTTGGCCGCCTCGAGCTCATTGATCATCGATTCGACCGACTCGGCGTCGGTGCCAACGTGGCTCCGCGCCTTGTCGATGACCTGTTCCGATAAGCCGAGACGTCGACTAATCTCGAACGCGTTCGAACGGCCCGGTACGCCGATCAATAGACGATACGTCGGGCTGAGCGATTCGATATCGAACTCCATCGAGGCGTTCATGACGCCTTCGCGGTTATAGGCGTACGCCTTCAGTTCCGAATAATGCGTCGTCGCCGCCACGCGGGCCCCACGACGTTTCACTTCGTCAAGGATAGCGATGGCAAGGGCCGCCCCTTCTTGCGGGTCGGTCCCGGCACCGAGCTCATCGAATAGGACGAGTGACATGAAGTCAATCTTGTCGAGCATGCTGACGATGTTCGTCATATGCGAGCTGAACGTCGACAAGCTCTGCTCGATCGACTGCTCATCACCGATGTCGGCATAGATGGCGTCAAAGACGGACAGCTCCGTCCCGAATTCGGCCGGCACGTACAGACCTGACTGCACCATCAGTTGGAGCAGTCCGAGCGTCTTGAGCGTGACCGTCTTCCCGCCGGTGTTCGGTCCGGTGATGACGAGCGATGTGAACGCTTCGCCGAGCTCGACCGTGATCGGCACGACCTCGTCTTGCGGGATGAACGGGTGACGCGCCTGTTTCAATTTGATTTCGCGCTCATCGTTCAGTTTCGGTTCCGTCGCTTTGAGCTGATGGCCGTACGCGACTTTCGCGAACACGAAGTCGAGCGTGGCGAGCACGTCGAGGTTCGTCACGACCGAATCGGCGACACCGCCGACGAGGTCCGACAGTTCGCTCAAGATGCGGTCGATCTCGGCGCGTTCTTTCAAGCGTACTTCTTGAATCTCGTTATTGATCGACACGATCGCCTGTGGCTCGATGAAGAGCGTCTGGCCCGATGCCGATTGGTCGTGAACGATCCCGCCGAACGCTTGGCGGTACTCCATCTTGACCGGGACGACGTAGCGGTCGTTCCGAATCGTGACGATGGCGTCCGACAGCATCTTCGCATTGTTACGGAGGATGTTGTCAATCCGTGAGCGGACGCTGCCTTCGAAGCTACGGAGCTGGGTCCGGAGGCCACGGAGACGGTCGCTCGCCGAATCTTGGACCGTGCCTTGGTCGTCGATGGCGTGACGGATCGTCTGTTCGACCTCGATCAGCTTCGTCAAGCGCTCGGCATACTCATCGAGACGCGGGATACGGAGATCTTCATTGTCCTCGTGCAGCTTCTCGAAGAAGTTCTTCACTTGGCGCCCGCTGTACATGACGGCGGCGACGGCGAGCAGTTCGCTCGTCGAGAGGACCGAGCCGATGGCGGCCCGCTTCACTTCACTGCGGACGTCGGTCAGTCCACCGAGCGGCAACCGGTCGCGGAGTCGGACGACCTCGGTCGCCTCGCGGGTGACGTTCAAGTTCGACAGTACCCGATCGTACGTATAGTCGGGCTGCATGTTGAGCGCCCGTTCTTTTCCGAGCGAGCTCGCGGCGTGGGCGGCGAGCTGCTGGCGGAGTTTTTCATATTCTAAAACGCGTAACGCGTGATCCATCTAGCATGTTCCTTTCTGTCGCTTCGCGTCGATGAACGCCTTGGCGTCCTCGAACGAGAGGCAGTTGATGATGTCTGACGGTTCGAGATAGGCTTTCCGGGCGTGCAGGACGCCGAGTGCCATATCTTCCATCATATCAGGGTGGTGCGTATCGGTGTTGATCATCAGTTTGACGCCGGCCGCCTTCGCTTTCTTCAGTGTCGAGGCCGTCAAATCGAGCCGGTTCGGGTTCGCATTCAACTCGAGCGCCGTCCCCGTCTCTTTCGCGAGGGCGATCAAGCGCTCCTCGTCAATCGGATAACCGTCACGGCGCCCGATGAGGCGACCGGTCGGATGGGCGATGACGTTGACGTACGGCGAGCGGCAGGCGTTCTCGAGCCGGGCCATAATCTCGTCGACGGATTGGTCCATCTTCGAGTGAATCGAGGCGACGACGTAATCGAGCGTCGCCAAGAACTCGGGCTCATAGTCGAGCGTCCCGTCCGGGCGGATATCCATCTCGACGCCGCGGAGGACGTGCATATCGTGCTTCTTGGCGGCAGCGAGAATCTCTTCCCCTTGCGCCTCGAGCCGTTCCTCGGTCAAGCCGTTGACGAACGACATGTATTTGCCGTGGTCGGTGATGGCAATCCACTCATAGCCGCGCGCTTTCATCGCCGCGACGAGCTCGTCGACCGTCAACTTCCCGTCCGACCAGACCGTGTGCATATGGGCGTCGGCCTTGATGTCGTCGAGCGTGACGAGCTTCGAGAGGTCGTGCTCGAACTCGAGGTTGCCTGCCCGGAGCTCCGGCGGGATGAACGGCAGTCCGTAACGTTCGAACAGCTCGGCTTCCGTCTCCGGTTGCCAGAGGCCGTCCGCCGTCTCGACGCCGTACTCAGAAATCGACTCACCTTTCGCTTTCGCGAGCTGGCGCATGCGCACGTTATGGTCTTTCGAGCCGGTGAAGTGATGGAGCGTCGCGGCGAAGGCGCCCAGTTCGACCATGCGGAAGTCGACCGACACCATCTCCTCGCGCTCGAGGACGAGCGACACTTTCGTCTCTCCGGCCGCGATCACCTCGTTGATGAACGGAAGGGCGAGCAACTTGTCACGGAGGGCGACAGGCTCTTCGGTCGCGATAATGAAGTCGAGGTCTTTACACGTCTCCTCGGCGCGGCGGAAACTGCCCCCGACTGAATGGCGCAAGACGAGCGGTTCAGCTTCGAGCACCGTTTCAATCTCTTCGACGACCGGGCGCATCATGGCGTATGCGAGACGCTCCGGGCGTGACTCGAGGTTCCGTGCCGCCGTGAGCAACTTCTCGACGCTCTTGGCACCGAAGCCCGGGAGGCTCGCAGCCGTACCGTCTTCTAATACGGTAATCAGTGTCTCGAGATCGACGACGCCGACTTCGCGGAGCTTGGCTAGCTTCTTGCCACCGAGCCCTTGGATTTTGAGCAGTTTCATGAGGCCGTATGGAATCTCTTCTTGGAGTGACTCGAGCGTTTCACTGCGGCCCGTGTCCCGCCACTCTTCGAGGACGGCGGCCGTCCCTTTGCCGATCCCGGAGATCGTCGTCAAATCCTCGATGTCCTCGAGTTCGAGTTCGGTGTTCTCGAGCGCCGTCGCGGCTTTACGGAAGGCGTTGATTTTGAACGGGTTCTCCCCTTTTATCTCCATATATTGCGCGATTTTTTCTAGCAGCATCATCGCTTCGACTTTATTCATCGTGCTTCCCCCTTTTCCATACAGAAAAGGCCGAGACACAAGCACTAGCTTGCATTCCGGCCTGTCGTGTTACAACATCTTATTCGAGAACCATTCAGAGAGATATGGCGTGTCTTGAATGATGTACGTCGCGAGCGACGAGTTGTCGACGGCGCTCTGGACGCTTGCCATCGGTACGAACGCGATGACCCACAAAATGAAGAACGTGATCACGTACGCCTCGAAGAAGCCGAGGACCGCTCCGATGATTCCTTTTAATTGACGCAATATCGGCAAGTCCGTCAAGAAGTCGAGCATCGATAGGATGAGATGCAAGACGAGCTTCGTGATGACGAACAAGACGACGAACCAGAAGACGTTATAAAACGTCATCTCGAGTCCTGTCAGTGCGTTTAAATCGATGACACCTTCTGGAAGCGACCCATCGAGTTGCGACGGATATGGAATCCATAGCTTGAACGCTTCGGCGAGATCACGGTAGTATGCATTGGCGACGAGGAAGCTGATGATGAGCGCGACCCAATGGCCGAGCTGCAAAATCGCCCCGCGACGGAATCCGTTAATGATCCCGATGAACAAGAAAAACAGTATAAGTAGAGTAACCATAAAGTGATTTATTCTCCCGTATTTCGTTTAGTTTTGACGTGATCACTCGCGATTTGGATAGCGGCGAGCACCGCTGCCTGACGAGCGTCTAGATGAGGGGACTGTTCACGAATCTCACGGATCTTGCTATCGACCAGAAAGCCCACTTCCCTCACATGATCGGCCGGCTCTTCGCTGACGATCGTATAGTCCTGACCCGCGATATGAATCGTTGTTCGTTGTACCTGCACGCGTCACCCCTCCTTTACGTCTATTCAAAATTAATCATAACATCGTTTGTATATTAGGAAAAGAAGAAGGTCCCTCCCTTTTCCACTCCAACATTTTGTGATACCCTATTTCAAAGTTGTCAAACGTCAATCTTCGTTGAAAAATGAAAGATAGGGTGGCAACACGTCGCTAAATGTGCGAAAATAGCAACAATTCAAACATTAAGAGAGGATGATTTATTTGAAATTACGTATTGGCCTTCTAGGTCGCATCATCATCGCTATCGCATTCGGGATTCTACTCGGTAGCATCGTACCAGAAAGCCAGAACTGGATTGTCCGGACATTTGTCACGTTCAACACAGTCTTTGGGCAGTTCTTAGGCTTTGCCATCCCACTAATCATTCTCGCTTTCATCATTCCAGGAATCGGGGAACTTGGAAAAGGCGCTGGGAAATTGGTCGGTTTGACGGCCGCCATCGCTTACATCTCCACAATCGTCGCCGGGACGCTCGCTTACTTCACGACGAGCACGTTGTTCCCGCAAATTTTGTCACGCAGCACGGCGTCTGCCGAAAACCCGGAAGAAGCTCTTTTGAAAAGCTTCATGGAGTTTGAGATCCCACCAGTATTCGGCGTCATGACGGCGCTCATTCTCGCCTTCGTCATCGGCATCGGGATTGCCGCCATCGAAAGCAAGCGCTCGCTCGACCTAGCTATGGATTTCCGCGATATCATTGAGCTACTCATCAGCAAAGTCATCATTCCACTACTACCGATTCACATCGCCGGAATTTTCATGAACATGACGTACGCCGGACAAGTCGCTGAGATTCTCTCGGTGTTCTCGCTCGTCTTCGTCACGATCATCGTTCTTCACTTGACGATGCTCTTGATTCAATACTCGATCGCAGGTGCTCTCAACAAAGAGAATCCGCTTCGTCTCTTGAAGACGATGATGCCGGCTTACTTCACAGCCATCGGGACACAGTCGTCAGCGGCGACAATCCCGGTTACACTTCGTCAATCGAAAGCGAACAACACGGACGAAGGCGTCGCCAACTTCGTGGTGCCGCTCTGTGCGACCATTCACTTGTCAGGGTCGACGATCACGCTCACGTCGGTCGGTGTCGCCCTCATGTATTTGAACGGCATGCCGATGTCATTCGCGATCGTGCTCCCGTTCATCCTCGCCCTCGGCGTCACGATGATCGCGGCACCAGGCGTACCAGGTGGAGCCGTCATGGCCTCGCTCGGTTTGTTCGGTTCGATGCTCGGATTCAGCGAAACGATGCTCAGTCTTGTCATCGCCCTTTACTTGGCGCAAGATAGCTTCGGTACGGCAACGAACGTCACGGGAGACGGTGCCATCGCCAAAATCGTTCATTACTTCAAACGCAACACCAACATTTTGGATGACGCAAAAGAACACGAAGAAATCGCATAATCTCATCTATAATTTGATAGAATGAAAAAACGGGCAAGCCATCAGGTTTGCCCGTTTTGTATACATACGCTGAAAGGGTGTTCATATGGAACTGATTCGTTGGAACGACCTGTCCGGATTTGAAGAACGTGTCATGCCCTACCTGCTCGAACATGAGGCCGAGAACAGCTTGATGATTGGCGTGCTCGATGCCATCAAGCAAGGCCGGTACGAGACGTATCATCAACTGACCGTCGAAGAGGACGGTGAGGTGCTCGCGATCCTGCAAGTGACGCCGCCCCATCCGCTCAATTATGTGCTCGTGAAACTTGAGCGAGAGGATGACGTCCTTCGTCTGCTCGTTCCTGAACTGTTAAATGGGGATATCCCCTTCACCGAGGTCGTCTCGCAAGCTGATTCAGCGATGAACTTCTACACGCTCTGGCACATCTTGACGGCGAGAGAACCGAGTGTTTTTATGGAGCAAGGTCTGTATCGTCTTGATCACGTCAATGACATCCCACTGTCGGAAGGGTCGATGCGACAGGCGACCGAGGACGACGAGACGTTCCTTGTGAAGGCGTACAACGCGTTTGAAAAGGAAACCGGGTTACGGGTCTCTTCGAAGGCAGATGCGACACAAAAGATTGCAACGATGCTCGAGAATCAAGAAGTGTACGTCTGGGAAGTCGACGGCAAGGCCGTTTCCTGCGCGAAGAAATCGCGTGAGACCGCGAACGGGGTCACCGTCTCGTTCGTCTACACGCCAAAAGCGTTGCGCCAGCGCGGCTATGCCCGCTCGCTCGTCGCCGAGCTGAGCCGAGAGCTCTTGAAGTCGAAACAATTTTGTACGCTCTATACGGATTTGAGCAACCCGACATCGAACAAGATTTATAAAGAAGTCGGCTATCAAAAAATCTTCACCTCGGCGTGGATTCGATTGCCTAGCTGATTTGATGCGCCTCCCCTATACTGTAGGTGGAGGCGATTTTTGATGAACAGATTATTCGGTTGGTGGCTCCGCATCCCGCGCCGGGTCCGGATGACCGCCTTGACGCTTGTCACGTTGGCCGTGCTCGGCTATATGGTGTTTCTCGGCAGCCGGAGCATGCTCGCCGACCCGAACTGGGACACGCTCTGGCTGAGCGTCATCGGCGCCGCTCTCTTGACCTTTATCGCCTACAAGGCAACAAAAAAGTGATCGACGCGTTCGTCGATCACTTTTTGTATAGGCTTAGAAGAATGAAGCTGGGTTGACCGTGCTGCCCGCGCTCGAAGATGAGTACGAGTAACCACCACGGTGGATTTCGAAGTGCAAGTGTGAGCCAGTCGAATTCCCCGTGCTACCCATTGCTCCGATGTTTTGACCTTGTGTCACACGTTGGCCGGCCGATACCGATACCGAGCTCATGTGTGCGTATACAGTCGTCCAAACTTGACCGTTCAAGACGTGCGTAATGATGACGTGGTTCCCGTAAGCGCCACCCCATCCAGCTGTCGTGACCGTACCTGTTTGGGCTGCGTTGATCGGCGTGCCGACCGGTGCTGCGATATCAAGTCCGTTGTGGAACGAGTAGCCGTTCGCACCGCTTGCCGCGCCCCACCCTTGTGAGAGACGACCATTTGCCGGACGTTGGAACATGCCGCCGCTTGCCGGTACAGATGCCGCTGCCGACGCTGTCGGTGTGCTTGCCGCGCTAGCGCCAGTGTTCGAGGCTTGTTGTTTCTTCGCAGCTGCTGCCGCACGTTTCGCTTCTTCAGCCGCACGTCGTTGTGCTTCCATTTCAGCCTTGATGGCTTTCTCTTGTGCTTTGAGTGTCGACTCCATTTCTTGGAGGCTCATCAATTTCGATTCGAACTTCACTTTCTCAGCGTTGAGTTTCTTGATCTTCGCTGCGCGCTCTTTCATTTTCTTGTTGAGCGTCTTTTGACGTTGTTCGAGTTCTTCTTTTTGTTTCACGAGAGCATCGCGCTCGGCTTTCAACTCGGCTTGCGCTGCGGCCAATTTTTCTTTCGTCGCTTGATACTCTTCGAAAATCTGTTTGTCATTCTCTTGAATCGTGCCTGCCGTGATCATACGAGTGAGCAAGTCACCGAAGTCTTTCGATCCGAAGATGAACTCTGCCCAATCGATCGAGCCACCGCCATTTTTTTGCATCGTGGCCATGCGCTCTTTCATGAGCTCCTCTTGCGCCTTCATTTTTGCTTCATATTGTTTAATCTGCTTTTGGAGGGCTGCAATTTTTTGTTGTGTCGCACGAATCTCAGCTTTCTTTTGCGCGACGTCATTGATGACATCTTGGAGTTCAGCATCTAACTTGTTGATTTCTTGCTGCTCTTTGCTGATCGCCTGTTCACGTTTTTTGATTGAGGCGTTCGCTCTGCTCTGCTTACTGTTATTCTGTTGTTGCTGCTGCTGCACCTTTTTTTGCTTTTCCGTCAATGACGCTGCATAGCTAGGTGTCGTGCCGCTAATGAGAAGAGCTCCTAAAGTGACGGTTGCTGCAAGTTTCTTCAAGTTAACCAATGTGCTTCCCTCCGCTGAGTTCTCTGAATTTCTATATAAAATAGATCGCATAAGTTATAAGTTGATAGGCGAATTTAAATATCGCTCTGAGACTCATTATAGCAATCTAAACCTAAAGTTATTTTACACTTATATTTCATTCGCATTACATTGACCTGTTTTAGGTTTTATCCGTTCGAAAATGGGGGTATAAATGGGTTTTACATTTCTTGTTGTCACAAAAACGTTATAAACAAAAAAGAAAAGCACTTCATGAAAGCGCTTTTCAAATAACTACCTATACGATTTTTTTACCACCTTGGAGCCACAAACCCCGATCGTGACCGGTTATGACGTCCTTGTTTGAACAGCAGAAACCCGCCGATTAGGAGGATGCCGCAAGCGGCACCGAAGCTGTCGAGCATGACGTCTTGAATGAGCGGCGTGCGCTCGGGCGTCAAACTTTGATGGAACTCATCAAAGATGGCGACCGTGTTCGCGAGCGCCCAGGCGAACAAGAGTGTCAGCCCTGCATGGAGTCGCGTGCGCGACACCGCTTTGACGAGAAGTGCCCCGAGTGCGAAGAAGACGGTGAAGTGCGCCGCTTTCCGAATCAAGAACTCGATCAAGCCGACGCTCCCTTTCGCCTCGAGCGATACCGGTCCCCCGGCGTACTCGAAGTCGACGGTCGAGAGGATGGGCTCAGCCCACGTCCAATTGATCCGTTCGAGCGGTGAGACGATGCTTTGGTCCGAATACGGGGTCGCGCTCGAGAAGAATAAGCCAATCAGGATCAAACCGATCCATATAAATTCATTTTTCAATATGTACATGACACCTTTCCTTTCTACAACGAGTCTCATTATACGCCTTCCATCACGTTTCATTGTAACAACGACTTCATCATTTCATGACAATTTGATTGCGAACAACCGGTTCAAAGTCGTGTCTTGAAATCGCGATTGGTATAATGAAAAGAAAAAAGGGGGAATCAACATGATCTATCAATATGAAGCAGCCGACATGAGCGGCAAGCTCCAACCGCTATCCAAATACGAAGGTGACGTCCTATTAATCGTCAACACGGCGAGCAAGTGCGGCTTCACCCCGCAACTCGACGGGCTTGAGAAATTATATGAACGTTATCAGGGCCAAGGGTTCCATATCCTCGGCTTCCCATGCAACCAGTTCGGCAATCAAGACCCGGGGTCGAACGAGGAAATCAGCGAGTTCTGTCAATTGAACTACGGCGTGACGTTCCCGATGTTCGCCAAAGTAGACGTGAATGGCAAAGACGCCCACCCGCTCTTCCAATACTTATCGAAAGAAGCACCAGGCCTGCTCGGTTCGAAGACAATCAAGTGGAACTTCACGAAGTTCCTCGTCGACCGGAACGGCAACGTCATCGAACGGTTCTCGCCGCAAACGACGCCGGATGAGATCGAGACGGCCGTCAAACGTCTCTTATAAGTAAAAGGATGGTCCGCCGCAATCCGGCAGGCCATCCTTTTTGTTAACGCGGTGTGATGAAGTTGATCGTGTAGAACGGGCTCGACTCCTCATTGTAGACGAGGCCGACCGACACGTGGGTGAAGCCATCTTTCAAGATGTTCTCCCGGTGGCCGAGCGAGTTCATCAATCCCCAGTGGGCATGAAAAACGCTCATCTGCCCCATCGCCAAGTTCTCGCCGGCGAGGGAGTACGCGATGCCGGCCTCGTTCATCCGCTCGAACGGATCGCGGCCTTCGGGATCCGTATGGCTGAAGAAGTTGTTCCGGGCCATGTTCTCACTATGGGCACGGACGACCGGAAGCAACGGTTCATAGTCGGCGAGCGCCGACAGTCCGAACTTCTGGCGGTCCCAGTTCATGAGCATCCGCATCAACTGTTCATTCGCGACGAGATTGTCTTCCGACACGTCACCGTAATAGCCGTCACTCGACTCCTCGACGTCCCGGTCGACCGTGAGCACGGCCTTCAGCTTGTCGTCGTCATGCTGATCGAAGAACAGTGTCACGTAGTCATCATCAATCGCATAGACGTTGAACGACGGGTCGTCCGGAATCAAGTACCGTTTCAATCCCTTATTGTAAGACTTGACCTCATCGAAGCCGATCTGCTCGACTTGTTGTCGCGTCGTCTCGCCCACGATGAGCCCTTCAAAGATGCTGCCCGTCTCGAACTGATACTGGCCTTGCTTCGACCCGTCGGCATCGATCAACTCGAGGCTGCGGTCGCCGCTCTTCTCGAGCAAGTACCAGTCGTGCCCGGCATATTGGCTCGTGAAGCGCGGGGCGTCGGTCGAGCGTTCTTGCTGCTCCTCCGCCACTTCCGTCGACTTCACTTGAATGCTCGTCGGCGCCGACACGTTCGGCACTTCAAATTTCCAGGCCGCATACATGCCGATGGCGAGCAATAAAATCACTAGTTTACGAAACATCGCGTCTCCTTTCGAAAACCTACTCCTCACGCTCACCGAACGCACGCAATCGCGCCTTGATGTCGATGAGCATCTTCATATAAGCGACATACGTCGCTTCATCTATATTCAGCATACCACTCACTTTAAGCGGTACCTCCTCGGCCTGCTCACGCAGTGCGCTCCCGGACGGCGTGAGTGACAACAGGACACGGCGCTCGTCGTCGGTTGCCCGCACTTTCTCCACATAATCGATCTGCATGAGCCGCTTGACGAGCGGTGACAACGTCCCCGAATCAAGCGTGAGCCGCTCCCCGAGCTGTTTCAAATCGATATTGTCCTCTTCCCATAAGACGAGCATCACCAAGTACTGGCTATATGTCAGGTTTAACGGCGCCAAGATTGGGCGATATAATCTTGTAAGCTCTTTTGAAGCGGTATAGAGCTGAAAACAGATTTGATGCTCTAATGTTAACGAACTTTTCATAGTATTTCCTCCGGCTATAGTCTTAGGACAAGCATATCATTTGCTTATCTGTTTGACTGCCCTATAATTAGATTGTGTACAACTTAATTGCCTAAAAACGAAATGGAGGAATTGAATCATGAAACCATTATTCACAGCTTCTGCAACTGCAATTGGTGGCCGCGAAGGTCGCGTCACATCGACGGACGGCGTCATCGACTTGAACGTATCAATGCCTGGCTCAAAACACGCGGACGAAGCGACGAACCCGGAGCAACTCTTCGCAGCAGGTTACGCGGCATGTTTCGGTAGCGCCTTGAACCTCGTCATCGGCAAAGAACGTATTAAAACAGACGGCACGAACGTCACTGGACACGTGACGCTCAACCAAGACGATGAAGGTTTCTTCATCTCGGTCGAACTCGAAGTCGAAATCAAAGGTGTCGACCAAGCGACGGCGGAACGTCTCGTCGAAGCGGCACACCAAGTTTGCCCGTACTCAAAAGCGACACGCGGCAACGTCGACGTCAAGTTGACTGCTAAAGCAGCATAATCCGATGGCCCGCTTCCGAGCGGGCTTTTTTTTGCGTCTCCCTACTCTACAGAGTAGAATGAAGAAACGAACGATTCATCGAGAGGAGGCGGACGATGTTCAAAGGTAAACGCAAATATGTGACGATCGGCGTCGGGGTCGCATTCCTCTTCGCCGCTTTCTATAATGGTCTGACCATCCGAAACTACGCAGTCGAGTCCGACAAAATCGCATCGGGACAATCGTTCCGGGTCGTTCTGTTGTCCGATTTGCATGGCTACTCGTACGGGGACGACCAACGCGTCTTAATCGACAAGGTGCGGGAACAAGAACCAGACTTGATCGCCCTACCCGGCGATATTCTCGACCGCTTCCGCTCACCCGACGCCTCCTTCGAATTGATTGAAGGATTGCAAGGTATCGCGCCGATGTATTTCGTGACCGGTAACCATGAGATTGACGGCTCTGACGATTTCGTCCGTCATGACGTCAAAGACGTGTTCCGCTCCTATGGCGTGACGGTGCTCGAGAACGAGGTGGTCTCGGTCAACGTCAACGGCGTCGACATTCTCGTCGGCGGGCTCGAAGACCCGCTCCGAACGTACACCGAAAATATCCATGCGAGATGGGAAGAGACGGCGTTGACTTCGCTAGGCGATGTCGATACGGAGACGGCGTTCAGCCTATTGTTGTCACACCGGGCCGAACAAGTCGAGACATACGCCGCCCTACCGTTCGATCTCGTCCTATCGGGCCATGCCCACGGCGGTCAGGTACGCATCCCGTATCTATTGAACGGACTGTACGCGCCGGACCAGGGCTTCTTTCCGAAGTATGCCGGCGGTCTGTACGAGCACGAGTCGTTCACTCACGTCATCGGGCGCGGCTTCAACTATAGCGTCAGCGTACCACGTGTATTCAATCCACCGGAGATTGTCGTCATCGACGTCACTGGGACCGGGGCTCCTCAGTGAGCCCCTTTTCCTATTTTCCCCAAAACCCGGATTCGCATGCGTGTGAAACGGGTAGAGTACTCTTGTTGTAACTTACCTGTTTTCAAAAAAAGGAGGAAGTGAACATATGCGTGCTGTAACCTATCAAGGAGCAAAGAACATCGAGGTCAAGGACGTGAAAGACCCGGAGATTGAGAATCGGGAAGAGATTATTGTCAAAATCACCTCAACGGCCATCTGCGGATCAGATTTGCACATCTACTTAGGCAATATGCCGACGCGACACGGCTACGTCATCGGCCACGAGCCGATGGGCATCGTCGAGGAAGTCGGACCGGATGTCACGAAAGTGAAAAAAGGCGACCGAGTCGTCTTGCCGTTCAACGTCTCATGCGGCCATTGTTTCTATTGCGAGAACGAGATGGAAAGTCAGTGTGACAATTCGAACCACGCCCCCCATACGGACGCGGGCGGCTACTTTGGATTCACCGAGCAATTCGGGAACCATCCTGGGGGGCAGGCCGAGTATTTGAAAGTACCATATGGAAACTTCATGCCGCTCGTCATCCCGGAGTCGTGCGAACTCGATGACGAGGCGCTCCTCTTCCTCTCCGACGTCATCCCTACGGCGTGGTGGAGTTTGGACAGTTCCGGGATGAAAGCCGGCGACACGGTCGTCGTCCTCGGCTCAGGGCCCGTTGGCCTGATGACCCAAAAGCTCGCCTGGGTGCGCGGGGCGAAACGCGTCATCGCCGTCGACCCGGAATTGTATCGCTTGAACCGTGCCAAACTGTCAAACAACGTTGAGACCGTCCTCATGAAAGACCCGGTCGACACGGGCAAATACATTCATGAGATCACGAACGGCGGGGCCGACGTCGTCATCGACTGTGTCGGCTTCGACGGCAAGATGTCCCCGATCGAGAAAGTCGAGCAAAAGTTGATGGTCCAAGGCGGCACGCTCAGCGCCATCAAAGTCGCCAAAGAAGCGGTCCGGAAGTTCGGGACGGTCCAATTGACCGGGATATATGCGATGAACTATAACCAGTTCCCACTCGGCGACTTCTTCACCCGCAACGTCAGCATCCGGACTGGACAAGCGCCAGTCATCCACTATATGCCTGAGCTGTTCCAGATGATCGTCGACAAGAAGTTCGACCCGACCGACATCATCACGCATCGCCTGCCACTCGAACAGGCGGCGGATGCCTACAAAATCTTTAACGACCATTTAGATGACTGCGTCAAAGTCGTCTTGAAGCCATAACGAAAGCGGTCCCCGACATTGTCAGGGACCGCTTCTTCGTTTACCAAATCGTTCGTTCCTCACAACATTGCGCTTCCCGTTCGATTTGAACGGTCGAACGCTCGAATGTGGCGAACTGCCGGATTCGTTCCGTCACGTCTCGCAAGACGCGCTGGTCGTCCGTGTCCGCCTCGATTAAGACGTGGCACGTGACGGCGAGTTCGTTCGAAGAGATTGACCAGACGTGCAAGTCATGGACTTCTTTGACCCCGGCCACTCCTCCGAGCTCCCGTTGCATCGCCACGACGTCGACTTGATCCGGTGTCCCTTCCATCAAGATGTGAATCGCCTCCCGCGTGACCCGGTAGCCACTAATCAAGATGAGCACGGCGACGAACAGGCTCGCGATTGGATCGGCGAGCGTCCAGCCGAACGCCATAATCAACACGGCCGCCGTGATGGCTCCGACCGAGCCGAGCAAATCACCGAACACGTGCAACAGCGCACTGCGGACGTTCAAGTTATCACGCTCGCCACGCATGAGCAGCCACGCCGCGAGCACGTTGACAAGTAACCCGATGATGGCGACCGAAAGCATGCCGCCGCTTAAAATCTCTGGCGGTGCGAACAAGCGTTGATACGCCTCGATGCTGATGTAGATCGAGATGACGAGCAACGTCAAGCCGTTGACGAACGCCGCTAAAATCTCGAAGCGTCGATAGCCAAACGTCCGCTCCGGCGTCGCTTGCCGTGCCCCGAACCGGACAGCGAGGAAACTGAGCCCGAGTGCGGCCGCGTCGCTAAGCATATGCCCCGCGTCCGACAAGAGCGCCAAACTGTTCGTCCATAATCCGCCGATGACTTCGACGACCATGAACGTCGCAATCAGGACGAACGACCAGAATAATGCCCGTTGGTTCGTCGTATGATGATGGTGATGGTCGTGCCCGTGATGATCGTGATGTGCGCCCATTGTTTCTCCCCCTCTCTCTATATAGTCTATACCTTCCACCTCAAACATTCAAACGTTCATTTGAATGAATACATAAAAACAATCGCCGAAAGGGATGTCCTCTCGACGATTGTCGTTATTTCTGTTCGAGCCGGACCCGCATGACGCCGTCATAGGGGAACAACTTCAACTGGCGAGTCTCACCTTCATACCAACTGCCAGCGTTTTGGCTGCTCGTCGCCGTCACATCAGGCGTCGCGACCGCTTGGCGGTCCCAGTCGATCGCCCGCACTTGTTGGTCACGTACCATCAAGAAGAAGCCGTCATAGAAATGGTATTCGTTCACTTGGTCACGCTGGACCGCTTTCGGGGTACCGAGCGTGGCCCGGACACTGTCGATGTCTTGGCCGAGCACTTCGATTGTCGCCGCATCCGCCGTCGGGACGACGGTCTTCCATGCCGCGGTCACATCGTCATCGGAAATGCTCGTCGCTTCTCCCGTCACTTGTGCTTCCGTCACCCATCCGGTCGTCCGCTCATTCAATTGGAGCTTGACGAAACCACTGACGGCCTCGAGCTGTTCGAACCGGTCACCGAGGTCGGCCTCATAAATGACCGTCGCCCGGTCGTCGGCGAACACTTTCGTATAAGGTGCCGCGATATAGACGTACGTTCCCGCTGACTCGTCGGCCTCCGCTTCCGGCTCGTCTCCTTCTGTCGGCTCTGATTCATTATTGACCGACTCGGTCGCGATGTCGTCTGTCTCCGGCAACGCCGATTTCTTCGTGTCCATGAGGGCCGCGAAGGCGATGACGCCGACGAGTGAAGCGATCAATGCGATGACCGTCGCCGTTTGCCATAACCGCTTCCGTTTCCGTGATGCGGCCCGTGATGCCCGAACTTCTTCTTTCATGTGATTCCACCCCTATTTGTTTCGTCTATTCTGTTCGGATTCGGCAAGGGGGATGCCGTTTCCTGCCTCGTCGCAGAAAATATGCGGTTCGCTCGTCAATGTCTCAAGCGTCTGGAGCGTCGCGTCAACGTCGACCGGCTTTGTATCTCCGGACTCGAGCACGCGCACCGTCTCCCCGAGCTCAATCGTCCGGTCCGTCAAGCGGTGGAACGTCCGGTCATGCGAGATAAGAATCAATCCGCCTCGATACACTTCGAGCGCGGCCTCGATTTGCTCCCGTGTGGCCACGTCCAAATAGTTCGTCGGCTCATCGAGGGCGAGCAGGTCCGCGTCCGAGAAGTACAAGATGAGGAAGGCGATGCGGCACTTCTCCCCCATGCTCGCCTCTCGAATCGGCTTATACACCTCATCACGGCGGAACAAGAAATGGGCGAGCAGCGTCCGCGCCTCCGTCTCGGTGATGTCACTTTCGGCCAGGAGCGCCTCGAGCAACGTTCCTTCGGCCGGCAGTCGGGCGAGCGTCTGTGAGAAGTAACCGATTTTCAGTTTCGGATGACGCTTGATGTCCCCGGTCTCCGGTGCGAGTTCGCCGATCAATAGTTTCAACAGCGTCGTCTTCCCGCTCCCGTTCGGCCCGACGATGGAGATGCGGTCACCCCGGTTCACCGTGAGCGAGAGTCGCTCAAAGAGGGGTACGTCGTAACCGAACGAGATGTCGTCGACCGCAATCCACGTCTTCGCCTCGAGTGGGTTGGCTTGGAAGCGAACCGAGATATGGGCCGCATCTTTCGGACGCTCAGGTCGCGTCCCTTCGAGTTGTTCGAGTTTACGTTCCCGGGCCTTCATCTTGATGGCAAGGTTCGCCGCGCTTTTTTGAGCGCCTGGACTTCGCACGCTCGCCGTCGCTTTCGCTTTCAAATGCCAGCCCTTATATTGGGCGATCATATCGAGCAGCTCCGACTTCCGCGCCATATAGCGGGCATGGGCTCGCTCGTCGCGTACCCGTTCCTCGGCCTTCTGATGTTTATACGCCGTGTAGTTGCCCGGATAGCGGACGATGGTCCCCTCATTCAGCTCGAGGATGACCGTCGCAACGTCATCGATGAATTGACGATCGTGGGAGATAGCGAGCACTATCCCCGAAAACTCGTCCACCCAACGTGTCAGCCACTCGATTGAGTCCAAATCGAGATGGTTCGTCGGCTCGTCGAGCAGGACGATATCGACGTGTCGCATCGTGAGACGGGCGAGTTGGACCCGTGTCTGTTCACCGCCGCTCAACTCGCGGAGTCGGCTCGAGTCATGTCCGTCAAGACCAAGTCGTTTGAGGGCTTGTCTCGCCTCAAGTTCGAGCGCGAAGGCGTCAACCGCGAGTGCCTCGTCATACGCTTCGAGCACGCGCGCCGAATCCCCTGATGTGACGGCAAGGTAGAGATTGTAGCGCGCCAAGTCGCCTTGCATGACGTAGTCGAGCGCGGTCTCTTCTCCATCAAACACCGTCTGTTCGACGACACCGATCGTGCCCAAGACGTCAATCAAACCTGACTGTGGGGCCAGTTCACCTATGAGCAGCTTGAATAGCGTCGTCTTGCCGGACCCGTTCTGGCCGAACAAGACGGCCCGTTCGCCTGCCGCGACGTCGAACGAGACGTTGTCGAATAAGGGTTGCCGGTCGTGGTCGAACCGGACTTGCTTCATACTTAACATATTGTTTCACCTCGCTAGTTTGTCCGATACGCGATGAAACAAAAAACACCATCCGCAACGTGCGGTGGTGTGAAGAGATCCGGTCAAGCGGAAAGAAGGGTCACCCCTTAGCCTGAAATTGGACACACTTCACCCGTGACTGTTCGTGCGAACAGTGATGATTCGTTTCATCAGTTGAGGGAGTGTGACTTTTTCATGGCACGCGGTACCTTCCTTTCCTAAGTTACTGTCACCGTACCAAATTGAAAGCGGATTCGCAAGAGCCGGACCACAATCTCCCATTTTTTCTACACCTTCCGGCGGATGCGGGGTCGTCGGTCGAGCGGTATGATTAAACCATCTTAGATGATGAGGTGACTGTTATGCGATTACGAAACCTGCTCGTCCCGAGCGCCGTCCTGGCGAGCGTCGGTACGTTCTTATATACCCGATTGAAACGAAGACTGCCTCGACCGGCTTTTAAAGTCCCGACGGTCAAACCGGACCTCGCCTCGTTCGATGAGACGATGATCAGTGCCACTTGGGTCGGCCATTCGACCGTGCTCATCCATTGGTACGGCTTGAAAATTTTGACGGATCCGGTGTTCTCGAAGCGGATTGGCGTCCACGTCGGGCCGGTCACGTTCGGGATGAAACGTCATACCGCCCCTGCCCTCTCGATTGAGGAGATCGGGCACGTCGACGTCATCCTGCTCAGCCACGCCCATATGGACCACTTCGACCATAAGAGTCTGAAACGACTGATCACCCGCGACACGGTCGTCATCTCGGCCCCGGGCACGAGCAAGCTGTTACGTAAATACCCGAGTCTGCAGACGCTCGAGATGCATCCGCACGACAAGCTGACGCTCGCGAACGGGCTTCACGTCCAAGCCATCCCCGTCGCCCACTGGGGTAATCGTTTCCCGTGGGACAAACATATGGGCTATAACGGCTACGTCTTGAAATATAAAGGCGTCCGCATGTTGTTCGCCGGGGATACGGCGTTCACCGAGTCGTTCAACGGGCTCGCGAACAAAGAACCGATCGACCTCGCTTTCTTCCCAATCGGTGCCTATCAACCGGAGTCGTTCGAGGAAGCCCACTGCACGCCGGAACAAGCATGGACGATGTTCAAACAGAGCGGCGCGAAGCGTTTCTTCCCGATGCATTGGGACACGTTCGTCTTATCCTACGAATCCGTCGAGGAGCCGTATGAGCGACTCGTCGCCGCGGCAAAGCTTGAACGTGATCAAATCGTGATCAAGGCGCACGGCGAAAGCATTCGGCTGTAGCTTTCGCTTTCACTTCCGGACGATTTTCGGTAACGTAAGAGGTGAGAGGGAGGGAATCAATTTATGGAATGGACAACACTCAACAATGATGTGAAACTGCCGATGCTCGGACTCGGCGTGTACAAAGTGGAAGACGGAGCGGTCACGGTCGACACGGTCAAAGCGGCGCTTGATGCCGGCTATCGGTTAATCGACACGGCGGCCATCTATCAAAACGAGGAGAGCGTCGGCCAAGCGATTCGCGAGTCAAGCGTCCCGCGGGAAGACATCTTCGTGACGACGAAACTGTGGAACGAGTTCCACGGCTATGACGAGGCACTCCAAGCGTTCCAAGATAGCCTCGACCGGCTCGGGCTCGAATATGTCGACTTGTTCTTGATTCACTGGCCGATGCCGCGCTTCGGTAAATTCGTCGAGACGTATAAAGCGCTCGAACAGTTGTATGAGGAAGGCAAGGTACGGGCCATCGGGGTCTCGAACTTCGAGGTCAGCCACCTCGAACAGATCATCCAGTCGTGCTCGATCGTCCCGGCAGTGAACCAAGTCGAGATCCACCCATACTTGTCCCAAAAAGAGTTGATCGCGTTCTGCCAGCGGTACGATATTCAAATCCAGGCGTGGAGCCCGCTCATGAAAGGGCGCGAGGCGCTTGAGGATCCGGTCATCGCCGAGATTGCGACCGAGCACGGGAAATCACCGGCTCAAGTCATCCTGCGTTGGCACTTACAGAACGGTGTCGCCGTCATCCCGAAATCGGTCACGCCGAGTCGAATTCGTGAGAATATAGAGGTGTTCGACTTCACGTTGACGAAAGAAGAGATGCACGCGATCGACGGACTCAACCGAAACGAGCGGACCGGGTCTGACCCGAACGAGATGCACAAAATCCACTACTGAGGAGAGATTTGACATGTTCAAAAAACTAGCTTCTGATTTGACGGGCTTCAGCGATATCGGTGAAGTCATCGACCCGAAAGATTTCGATAAGGCGGATTCGGACGATTACGTCCTCCATGAGGACAACGAGAAGATTTACTTCTTAATCAAGTCGAAATCGGACGAGTACTGCTTCACGAACTTGGCGATGATTCACCTCGACGGGACGAGCGCGATGAGTTCGAAACGCGTCTTGTATCGCTATCCATACGCCCACTTCCCATTGAATAACGTCATGTTCGAGACGGCCGGCACGGTCGACATGGACGTCGAGATCAAATTCACCATCGGCGACAAGCCGTATTCGATTGACGTGAACAAGAAACAAATCGAGCATGTGAAAGACTTGTACAAATCGCTCCTCGCCATCGCCGAGAAACAACGCGAAGGCCGGAAGATGATGGAGTATGCCAACGCCTCGCTCACGCATTCGGTGTCGATTTTGAGCGGGCTTCGTCAAGGCGATATGAATGTCGCCTCGACGTTCAAGGAATTGAATGAACAGAGCTTCGACTGGCTTAAAGGTCACTACCACGAGTGGAACCGCAAAGATTTCGGTGACGTGTTCGAGAAGTACATCAACAACTAATGAAAAATGGCCCACGATTCAGACGAATCGTAGGCCATTTTTATTTACTTTCATCAATCAACTGTTCGGCGAGCCGTTGGAACAAGTGGCTCATATGGACGGCCGAGGCGATGGCGAGCGACTGTTGGATGCCGTTCGTCTCGTTCGTGCGCACGTTGGCGAGAAGCGTCTCGGCTTGTTCCTCGAACGCCTGCATGTTCTGTTCTTTCTGAACCTGGTACGCGTCATAGAAGTCCTCGAGCGAGAAGCCCTCGTCCGACTCGTTCAGCGGCCGGAGCGTCTCTTTGATGTCATTGATCGAGAGCAATCCTTTCATCTCGTAAATCAGGCTGAGCAACATCAAGTGCTCGTTCGTGTACTTCTTGTTTTTGACGGGATGGAACAGCTTACCTTTGGCGTAGTTGTTGATCATCGTCTTCGTCAAAATCGTCTCGTCGTCACTCCGTTTCATCTTGCCGTAATGTTGCTCGAACAGCTGGATGACTTGGTCCATATATAAGTCAATCGTCGGGAGCACCTGCTTCGGCAACGTCCCTTCCGTCTCTACAATTTCATGCGGTTTCATCGAATCACCTCCCCTTCAGTATACGGACAAACCGGATTTGTCGAAACAAAAACCTTGTCGTTCTGACGTATACAGCTTATCATGTAGTTATGGATACTACATGACGTGATAAGGAGTGTTTTACATGAATTCGATTTTTCGGGAACCGATTAACGCACTGACCCACTTGGCCGGTGCCGTGCTCGCGTTCGTCGCGTTGATTGCGATGACGGTGAAAGCGTCACTGCTCGGCGAGCCGCTCGCCATTATGGCTGCGATTTTGTTTGGCATTAGCCTCGTCTTTCTCTATTTGTCGTCCGGTCTGTACCATAGCATCATCGCCTCACCGAACGTCATCGCCTTCTTCCGTAGAATCGATCATGCGATGATTTACGCCTTGATTGCCGGGACGTACGCCCCGCTCACGTTGCTTGCGCTCGAAGGGCCGACGCGTTGGGTGTTGTTCGGCACCGTCCACGCGCTCGCCTTGTTCGGGATCATCTTCAAGCTCGTCTGGTTCCACGCACCACGCTTCTTGTCGACAGCGCTCTATATCGGCATGGGCTGGTTATCGGTGTTCTTCATCGGACCGCTTCATGACGTCATCGGCAACGCCGGCATCTTCTGGCTCATCCTCGGTGGCGTCATGTACACGATTGGCGGGCTCATCTACGGCTTCAAGCCGAAGTTCGTCAACTGGCGCGGTTGGGGCTTCCACGAGGTGTTCCATTTGTTCATCTTGTTCGGCAGTTTCGCCCATTTCGTCTGCGTGTTCTGGTACGTTTTCTAAGTCCTCCTTGCGAGGGCTTTTTTCGTGAGCACATTCATTTACTTCGATTTCAAGACATCCTACACTGACTGTAGGAGGGATTAACTATGAAAATTGAAGTTTGGTCAGACTATGTCTGTCCGTTCTGTTATATCGGCAAGCGCCGTCTAGAAGAAGCGCTCGAACAGTTCCCGCACGCGGACAACGTCGAAGTGGAGTTCAAGAGCTTCGAGCTCGACCCGAACGCACCGACGTCGGACTCGCGTTCGATTTACGAAGCACTCGCGAAGAAATACAACATGCCGCTCGATCAGGCGAAAGGCACAACGGCCCAAGTCGCCGCCCAGGCCCGCACCGTCGGACTTGAGTACGATTTCGACAACATGGTCGTCACGGGTACACTTGACTCACACCGGTTGACGCACTATGCGAAGACGGTCGGAAAAGAGAAAGAATTGTCAGAAGCGCTCCTTAAGGCGTATTTCGTCGACGCGAAACATATCGGCGACCACGACGTCCTCGTCGAGATCGCAACAAGTGTCGGACTCGATGCCGACGCCGTGAAAGACGTGCTCGCTTCAGACGTATACACAGAAGACGTCCGCGCTGAAGAGAAGCGCGCGAGCGACCTCGGCATCACCGGTGTCCCGTTCTTCGTCTTCGATAATAAATATGGCGTCTCTGGCGCCCAGCCGACCGAGGCGTTCACGCAAGTGCTCGAGAAGACGTGGGCCGAATCGGCACCGACGCTTCAAGTGCTCTCGGGTGGCGCGACGTGCACGGACGATAACTGCGATATTTGATGTGAAACGAATAAAAGCAAAGCATTCGCCCATATTTGGACGAATGCTTTTTTGTTAATTTAAATCTTTCATCATATCCTCAAATGAAATGGTTTCAGAACGTTCTTTGTGCCTATGCATTGCTTCGTTGTAAAATTTCAAATCGAGTTCATTCTCGATACGTTCAAAGACAGTGTCCCGAACGAGAGTCGAGAGGGAGAGGTTCTTAGACTTTGCATACGCTCTAATCAGACGCTCGTCTTCTTCGTTGAGTTCAAAAGATATCGTCCTCATACAATCGACCTCCTATATGGAACATTGTATTACAAAATGGAAATGTTCATGTAGTCAAAACTTATATCTCTCGGAAGCCGAATCCCGGCTTCTTTTTTGTAGCTTTCTAAATCGTTCTGAAGGATAATTATTATTACCTAATAAGAATCGAGGACTTAACCATATGTGGAAAAATCGCAACGTCTGGATCATCTTGACCGGGGAGTTCGTCGCCGGTCTCGGGCTTTGGCTCGGCATCATCGGCAACTTGGAGTTCATGCAGGAGAAAGTGCCGTCTGACTTCGTCAAGGCGCTCATCCTCGCTGGCGGATTGCTCGCCGGGGTCGCCATCGGGCCGCTCGCCGGCCGTCTCACCGACCAAGGCTCGAAAAAGAAAATCATGCTCATCTCAAGTATTGTCCGGGCGCTGAGCGTTCTATTCATGTTCGTCGCCATCGAGACGGGAAGCGTGCTGTGGATGGTCGTCTTCCTCGTCTTCCTGCAAGGGTCGGCCGCGTTCTACTTCCCGGCACTCCAGGCCGCCATCCCGCTCATCGTCAAGGAACGGGAGCTGCTCGCCTTGAACGGGGTGCATATGAACGTGTCGACGCTGTCCCGGGTCATCGGGACGGCCATCGCCGGCATCTTGCTCACGCTCATCTCACTTCGGGACGTCTACGCGCTCTCGCTTGTCGCTTATCTGCTTCTCGCCGTCGCGACGTGGTTCTTGAAGATCGACGAGACGACCGTCCCGTCTGCGAAGAAAGTGGACGCGAAATCGTCCGGCGGGTTCAAGGACGTCTTTCCAATCATCAAATCGATTCCGGTCATCTTTATGACACTCGTCATGACGCTCATCCCGCTCCTCTTCATCGGTGGGTTCAACTTGCTCGTCATCAACATTAGCGAGCTGCAAGATTCGACGGCAATCAAAGGATGGATTTACACGGCCGAAGGGATTGCCTTCATGGTCGGTGCGTTCCTCATCAAACGGATCGGTGAGAAGTTCTCCGTGTTCTCCATCTTGTTCACGTTCTCGTTTTTGATTGGAATCGCCCAGCTCATGCTTTACTTCGCCGACATCCCGGCCGTCTCGATCGCCGCATTCGTCTTGTTCGGCTTCTCGGTCGGTTGCTTCTTCCCGACGGCCGTGACGATTTTCCAGACACGGATGCCGAAAGACTATCACGGCCGCTTCTTCTCGTTCCGGAACATGCTCGACCGGATCGTCTTCCAAGTCGTGTTGCTCGTCACTGGCTTCTTCCTCGACTTGATCGGCTTACAGCTCATGGTCGTCTTGTTCGGGATCAGCTCGATCCTCATGACGGCAGCGTTCCTCGTCTATACGCGCAAACACAAACTTCATATCGAACCGGACGAGGCCGAACGCCTCTCTTCATAAAAACAAGCGGTGACCGATTCGGTCATCGCTTGTTCGTGTCTTCGATGTCACGCCACCAGTTGGTCGTGTCGTTCCGTCCGTCGAGTGTGATCCGCTCACCGATTCGTGGCGTGAGCACGTCCTCTCGTGGTAAGAGCCCCACCATCTGCTCAGCTGGGTCGAACCAGGCATGGAACGATAGCGTGAACGCGCCCCAATGGATCGGGAGCATCTTGTCGGCTTTGACGTCACGGAACGCCTGTGCCGTCTCACTCGGTTGCATGTGCACGTCCGGCCAGCGCTCATCGTATTGTCCGCATTCGAGCGCGGCGAAATCGAACGGTCCGTACGCATCGCCGATTTCTTTGAAGTGTGGTCCATACCCGCCGTCCCCGCTGAAGAACAGGCGGTCCGTCTCGCCGAGGACGACCCATGACGCCCAGAGCGTCGCGTTGCGGTCGGTGAGCGAGCGGCCCGAGAAGTGCCGAGCCGGCGCACAGACGAACGTCCATGAGCCGAAGTCAAACGTCTCGCCCCAATCGCGCTCGACGATGCGTTCCGCCCCGACGCCCCACCGTTTCAAGTGGCTACCGACGCCGAGCGGGACGATGAAGACGGCGACCTTGTCTTGAATCGCTTGAATCGTCGCATAGTCCAAATGGTCGTAATGGTCGTGCGTGAGCAAGACGACATCGATGTCCGGCAAGTCGTCGAGCTCGAACGGCAAGTCTTCGCTGAACCGCTCGTTCTTCGCGAACGGGAGCGGCGATGGGCTCCGGCCGAACATCGGGTCGACGAGCATCGTCTTACCGTCCATTTGGACGAGCATCGCCGAGTGTCCGAGCCAATAGATGCGTGTGAAGCTTGAACCGAGTTTCTCGCTGAAGTCGATCGGGACGACCGGTAAGCGCTCGCTCGGTTTCCGGAGCGAGTCCGGATTCAAATATTCCTTCGACATCGAGATCATATCGTCCGATGAGAACCGCATCGGCGTCTCGAGCTGATTCTGGAACTTGCCGTTCACCAGGTTCGGCGACCGGAGCGCCTTCGGCTTTTTCCCGAGCGGTTTATATTGCGTGAGCACGGTACCTGTCACGGCAGCCAGGCCCATCAATGAAAATAATAGTGTCTTCTTCAATTCCATCCACTCCTCTACCTTATTCATTATACGGCACCAACGCCGATTCCCCTGTTTTCGAATACAAAAAAGACGGCACAGGCCGTCTTATGAGTTCTGTAAAATCTTGATGTCATTGACGATATCCTCGATTGGCACGTCTTGGAATCCTTGATACGCCTTGATGATTTTCCCGTCCTGGTCGACGAGATAGAACCACGTCGCGTGATCCACTTGGGTGCCTTCTGACGGTTTGCGGACGAGCGCTTTGAAGTTTTGTTGCGCGAACGCCTCAATCTCTTCTTGCGAATAGCCCGTCAAGAATTGCCAATCGGCTTTCGCCAAGTCGTAATCAGCCATGAACGCTTGAATCTTGTCCGGCGTATCGACGGTCGGGTCGACGCTGAACGACACGAATTGGACGTCTTCGACGCCTTCCTCGACGAGCGCTTCATTGAGTTTCGTCATGTTGTACGTCATCGGTGGACAGACCGTCTCACAGCTCGTGAAGACGAAGTCGGCCATCCAAACTTTGCCCTTCAAATCGTCCAGACTAACCATCTCTTCATTTTGATTCATATAGTCGAACGACTCGATCTCCCAATTGAGCGGGTCTTCAATCTCCTGGCCGCACGCGGCGAGCACCGCCATCAAGCTGATCAATCCGATGAGCATCCATTTCTTCACACGTTCCATCTCCTTCATTGTCAATTGCGTCTCACGCGCCAGACGAGGAGCGTGATCAAAGTAAATGCCGTCAAGGCAAGGAACGGAATCGTCACGAACCCGAACCAGTTGATGTATTGCACGTTGCACGGTACGCCTTGCACGCACGGCTTGATATCGGCGAAACCGGGTACTTTTTGAACCAAATAATGGTACAGTGAAACCAGGCCTCCGAGGATGGAGAGCGGCAATACATACTTCTTCACCGCCCGGTCGTCCGTGAACACGGCGACCCCGAGCAAGATGACGAGCGGATACATAAAGATGCGTTGAATCCAGCAGAGCTCACATGGCACGAACTCGCGAATCTCGCTGAAATAAAGACTGCCGAGCGTCGCCGTGAGGGCGACGAGCCAAGCGAGATACAGACCATAACGGGTCAAGAATGACTGCTTCATGGCGTGCCTTGCTCAATCAATCGCTCAATCGTCTCGTAATCGAACGGGTCCTCGAGCATGACGCCGTTAATCATGATTGACGGTGTGAACTGGACACCGTGCTCTTTAACGAGCCCGTCATCGAGACTCACCTGTTCGAGCACCGTCGAGTTCTCACTCAAATCGTCCTCGAGCTTCGCCACGTCGACCGATGTCGTCTCGCTCGCAATCTCTGTCAACCGCTCAACCGTGACCCATGCCTCGTCGTGCTGTTGACTCGCCGGTTGCGCGTCGTAAAGCGCCTTATGGAACTCCCAGAACGCGTCCGGGTCTTGTTTATACACCGACTCAGACGCGAGCGATGCCAAAATCGACTCTTGTCCGTGGAACAGGACGTTGATGTAGCTGAAACTGATTTTCCCTGTATCGATATAGTCTTCTTTCAACTTCGGATAGACCGTTTCGCCCCACTGTTTACAAGACGGGCATTTGTAATCCCCGAATTCGACGACCGAGACGGGTGCGTCTGCATCACCGAGCGTCGGCTGACCTTCCGTCGACACGTGTTCTGTCGTCGCCGGTGCCGCCGTCTCGGCTTGTTCGGTCGGTTGATTCATCAAGACGACCACGACGGCCACGAGGGCGACCGCGAGCAGTGTCGCGATGACTAATAGTTTGTTCTGTTTCAATCGTTTCACCTCTATTTGTATCGATTCGTCTTTCATTATAACGAAAGCGCTATCTGTTTCCACGAAATCGACCTTGTTTTTTCTCAACTTTGCTTCATGTCATGGAAAAAATGACGATGAACAAAGTGGATGTTGTTATTGTAGGAGGAATTTGTTCATGAAATCATTTTCGATGCGTCTCGGTCTCATTTTGGCGCTCAGCATCGCCACACTCGTTTTTTTACTCACCATCACGCTTACGTATATGACGAGTCAACGTTCCGCCGCCTCGCTCGAAGCGGAGATTGGGGAACGGTTGTCGATGACGTCGCATCAGCTCGTCGACAAGCTCGACTTTTACATGTGGTCACGCTATCAAGAAGTGCAATTACTTCAAGGGCTTGACGCCTTGAACGACCCTGCCTCGAGCCGGGCCCTGCTCGACCAGGTCCAGACGAACATCCCCGCTTTCTCGTGGATGGGCGTGACCGACGCGTCGGGGAACGTCGTCGCTTCGACGAACGGAATCTTAGAAGGCGCCAGCATCAAAGAACGCCCTGTTTTCCTCGAGGCACAGACTGAGCCGTTCATCGGCGATGTGCATGAAGCCGTGTTGCTCGCCGAGCTGTTGCCGAATCCGAGTGGCGAAGTCCTCCAGTTCGTCGACATCAGCGTCCCGCTCGTCCGTGACGGGACCTTCCAAGGCGTGCTCGCGACCCACCTTAGTTGGGAATGGGGCAATGAAGTGCTCCGCCACTTCAACCGGACGCTCCACCATCAGTCCGAGTATACCGACTTGTTCGTCGTCAGCGGACGTGACAACACGGTGTTGCTCGGTCCCGACCACCTCGTCGGCAAACCGCTTCCAACGTCATTGAAAGAAGGCTGGCACGTCGACACGTGGCAAGACGGAACTTCTTATTTGACTGGTGTCGCCACCGGTGAAGGTTATAAAGATTGAACTGCTCCCCGTCAAGTAGACAGGGCAAATAATGAAAACCGGACTATGCGGCTTGAGACCTGTATTCGACAGGGCTCAAGCCGTTT
>NZ_JACSLR010000018.1:0-53599 GCF_018618255.1 Exiguobacterium sp. s56
TTCGTCCTGAGCCAGGATCAAACTCTCCAAAGAATTTGATATAGCTCTTTAAAAATGACGAAGCTTGCGCTTCATTCAAAAATTGTAAATCATTTTTGCCTCATCGTTCAGTTTTCAAAGACCAAATGTTGTCGTGTTAGCGACTTTTTAATAATAGCGATTTGACCTTTTAAAGTCAACCGTTTTTTATTATTTTTTTTAATTCGCATTCTGTTGTTCGTGTGTGAACAGCAGCGACGTTTATTAATATATCAGCGCCCCCTATTTTCGTCAACTGTTTTTCTAAAAAAACTTTATTTTTTGTTTTACGCTCTGTAACTGAACGAAAGAACGTTTCAAACAAACAAGCCCAGACGAATGTCTGAGCTTGTAATAGTACGCTGTCATGATGATTTAGATGACACACGTTTCTTCGTTTTGGCCTTTCCCGCTGTCGACGGTTTGACGCTCTCTGCCTGAGCAGGTGCTTGGAAGCGATGCAGCATCAAGACTTGATACGCATTGGCAAACACGAGCGTCGCTAACGCCGGCCACAAGAGGACGATTTCATCCGTCGCCTGTAGGGCTGGAATCCATTCGATTAACGTGATGACGATCATCAAGAAGAGCGTCGGGATGAACGCACTCGCGTTCGTCTGCTTCGCCTTACTCGTCGCGATAATCCAAGATACCATCACCAACACGACCATTTCACCGATATAGCGCCACATATGATCGTTGCCGAACGCGAGCATGCGAAGATATACCGCATCAAATAACGCAAAGGCGATCAATAGCACTTGCACGCGATTCCATAACCTTGGTCCTCGGAACAAGTCCAATCCAACCCGGTGGACAATCAAATAAGCAAAGAATCCCATCATGCTAATTCCCGTCCACGTGCTCGAGTAGCTAAGCGCCGTGACGATCGCTTCCCAAGATTGACTCACTAAATAACCTGGATTGGCCAGTAAGTTCATCACAAACCCAAATAACGTCCCGAAGACGAGCGTCGTCCAAAACAACCTTAAAAATCCTTGTACCTTCATTTGTGAACCATTACCCTTCTATCTGTTGAATGACCGCTTGTGCCAATCCATCGTATGTTTTCTCAAACGGATGCCCGTCCCGATAAACCGATGGGGCAAAGTCTTCTTCGTTTTCGTACGGCTGACCGAGCGGAATTTGAGCGAGCAACTTGCTCTTCAATGCCTCGGACAACTTTTCGCCTCCGCCGTAACCGAAGACATACTCTTTCTCTCCAGTCACTTTGCTTTCGAAGTACGCCATGTTCTCGATGATGCCAAGCACTTTGTGGTTCGTCTTAATCGCCATCGCCCCAGCCCGTGCAGCGACGAACGCAGCCGTCGCATGCGGTGTCGTGACAATCAACTCTTGGCATGCCGGGAGCATCGAATGAATATCGAGCGCGACATCACCCGTCCCTGGCGGTAAATCGAGGAGCAAGTAATCTAGGTCGCCCCATTCGACGTCGTTAAAGAAATTATTGAGCATCTTCCCGAGCATCGGTCCACGCCAGATGACCGGCGCGTTATCTTCGACAAAGAAGCCCATTGAAATGACTTTCACACCGAACCGCTCGACCGGGATGATTTTTTCTCCACGCACGACTGGTCGTTCTTCGATTCCGAGCATATCCGGCACACTAAAGCCATAAATGTCCGCATCAATCAATCCGACTTTTTTCCCGGCCCGCGCGAGCGCGACGGCTAAGTTGACGGAGACCGTCGATTTCCCGACGCCGCCTTTCCCTGATGCGATTGCGATGAACGTCGTACCGGCGTTCTCACGAAGAATCGCCGGCTTTGTCGCTTCTTTCAAGCTCTCGTCATTGAGCGCCTCGAAGCGGAGGCCGACCGTCTTGAAACCTTTTCCTTTGAGCAACGTGACAATCTCTTGTTGAAGTTGAAGCTGTTCCCCGCTCCCGGTTTGACCGAGCGCGACTTTAACACTGACATAATCTTCTTTAATGCGAATATCCTTCACGCCAGCTGTATCTCCAAGCGTACGGTTGATTGTTGGATCGATCAACCCCGCCAATTCTTCACGAACTTGTTCTACTGTAAGCATGTGGTTTCCCCCTAATTTCTGTCTCGCTAACAGTATATCAAAAAAAGCGTTTTCTTGAGGGAACGGAATGCAACAATTTCATGAGCAACAAAAAAACTCTCCGCCCCAATGGACAGAGAGTTTGAACCAAATTGTTCGAAGATTAACGCTTCGAGAATTGTGGTGCGCGACGTGCAGCTTTAAGACCGTATTTTTTACGTTCTTTCATGCGAGCGTCACGAGTCAAGAAGCCTTTTTCTTTGAGGCTTGGACGGAATTCTGGGTCCGCTTGAAGAAGCGCACGTGATACGCCGTGGCGAATCGCTCCAGCTTGTCCTGTGAATCCACCACCGTTAACGTTAACGATTACATCGTATTTACCTTCTGTTTCAGTCAATACGAGTGGTGATTTTGCCATCATGATCAAAGTCTCATGACCGAAGTATTCTGAAATATCACGGCCATTTACAACAACTTTGCCGTCACCTGCAACGAGGTGAACGCGAGCCACCGAGTGTTTGCGGCGGCCTGTTCCGTAGTAACGTACATCTGCCATCGTTTAGTTCCTCCCTGTGTCCCGATTAACCGCGAAGTTCGTAAACTTCTGGTTTTTGTGCTGCGTGGTTGTGCTCAGCTCCAGCGTAAACGTGGAGTTTGTTGAATGATTGACGTCCAAGTGATCCTTTTGGAAGCATCCCTTTGATTGCGAGTTCAAGCATACGCTCTGGACGTTTTGCGAGAAGCTCTTTTGCAGTTTGTGATTTCAAACCGCCTGGATGACCTGAATGACGGTAGTAAATCTTGTCGTTCAATTTGTTACCAGTCAAGTGGATTTTCTCAGCGTTGATGATGATGACGTGGTCTCCGCAATCAACGTGTGGTGTGAAAGTCGGCTTGTGCTTACCGCGAAGAAGTGATGCTACTTCACTAGTCAAACGACCAAGTGTTTTGCCTTCTGCGTCGATAAGGAGCCATTTGCGTTCTACTTCAGATGCTTTTGCCATGAATGTCGTGCGCATGTGGAATACCTCCTAAAATGTCTGTTTACTTAATTTTTTTAGTGCTTGTTTGATGCTTTATCATAATCCTAGTTTACGGGGCTAAGATTGTGGTTCATCTCTCAATGTGAAAATGAAATGCCAATGAATATAATACGATTTTATAGGGGGAATGTCAATCTACTTTTTCATAATTCACATTCCACAAATATAGACCGTGCGGTGGGGCTGTAATCCCAGCGCTACGCCGGTCTTTAGAAGCGAGCATTCGACTCACATCTGCCGGTTCATATTTCCCTCGCCCGACCTCAAGCAACGTACCAACCATAATCCGAACTTGGTTATAGAGAAAGCCCGAGCCGACGAATCGGAAGTACATCTCATCGCCTGCTTCAACGAGCTCCGCTTCATAAATTGTTCTGACGCGGTCCTCCACTTCCGCCTTCGTCACCGAGAAGGACGTGAAGTCGTGGGTCCCGACTAATAGACGAAGCGCCTGGCGCATCCGCTCATGATCGAGCGTATACGTGACCGTCACGGCATGGTGGCGTCGGAACGGATCGGCGTCGCCTCGGAAGAAATAGCGATACTCTTTCCGTTTCGCCCCGTACCGTGCGTGAAACGAAGCATCGACTTCTTCAGCCGCTTGGACGAGGATATCATCCGGTAACATCGCATTCAACGCTTTGACGAACCGGTCGACCGGCATCGAGAGGTGCGTATCAAAGTGCAAGATTTGCCCTCTCGCGTGGACCCGAGCATCCGTACGGCCCGAGGCCACGACTTTCACGGCTCGGCTATGCATCCGCGCCAAGACGGCCTCCACTTCGGCTTGAATCGTGTTTCCGTTCGGTTGTACCTGATAGCCTGCATAGTGCGTCCCGTCATACGCTACCGTCAGTTTGATTCGTTTCATCCAATCCCTCGCAATCCGATTAGAATGAGTGTCACGATGACAAAGATGAGGAGTAACGCCGTATCACGACGATGCCACGTCATCTCACGCAACCGCGTCCGCCCTTCACCCCCACGGTACCCTCGAGCTTCCATCGCCGTAGCGAGGTCCTCAGCACGTTTAAACGCAGATACGAATAAAGGGATCATGAGCGGGACGACCGCCTTGAGGCGATCCATGATTGGACCGCTCTTCAAATCGACCCCTCGCGCCTGTTGGGCCTTCATGATCCGATCCGTCTCGTCGGCCAACGTCGGCAAGAACCGGAGCGAGATGGACAACATGAGGGCGATCTCATGGGCTGGTACCCGGAACCGCTCTAACGGACGGAGCCCGGCCTCAATCGAGTCGGTCAGTTCCATCGGCGTCGTCGTCAGCGTCACGAGCGTCGTCAACATGACGAGATAGAAGAAACGGAGCGAGACGATTAAGCCCATGCGGACACCTTCCGAATAAATTGCGAACGGTCCGAATGAAATCAACTCGGTTCCCTCGCGATTAAAGAACAACTGCAACAACAGCGTAAATAGGATCAGGAATAGAATCATCTTCAGTCCGTTCCATAAATACCGCCACGACAGTTGAGACAATCGCACGGCGAACAACGTGAAGGCCAGCAAGAATACGTTCGTCCACAAGTTATCCGCCAAAAAGACGATGGGAATGAAGGCGAGGATAAACAACGTCTTGGCTCGCGCGTCGAGTGTGTGGAGCCACGAGTGTCCGGGAATGTACTGTCCGATAATCAAGTCGCTCCCCCCCTTCCTAGCTCGAGCGCAATCCAGTCCGCCAATTCAGTCTCTGTTCGGAGAGACGGTGTGGCGACCCCAAACACAGGGGCGAGTTCATTAGCGAAACGGAGCACGTGTGGAATCTCGAGCTGGAGCGCCTCGACGAGCGCCTCGTCTTTGAATAAATTGAATGGATCTCCGTCAAAGGCGACCTGTCCGCGTTCCATGACGACGACACGTTCCGCATAAGCCAACACGTCATCCATATCGTGCGAGACGAGGATGAGTGTCAAATCGAGTTCTTGTTTTAATCGTTTGAATAACGCCAGCATCTCGCGACGGCCGAGCGGGTCGAGCCCTGCCGTCGGTTCATCCACAACGAGAACGTCCGGACGGCTCGCGAGTACTCCGGCGATAGCGACACGGCGCATCTGTCCGCCCGAGAGATCGAACGGTGAACGGCTCCAAAGAGCTTCATCGAGACCCACAAGGCGTAAGGCGAAATGAGCCCGTTCTTTCGCTTCGTCTTCAGACGCCCCGAAGTTACGTGGACCGAACATGACGTCGCGTTCGACCGTCTCTTCAAATAATTGATGTTCCGGATATTGAAAGACGAGCCCAACGCGGCGCCGAAGCGGGAGTAAGCTTTGCTTTTTATCGCGACGCTTCGTGATCGCACGGACTTCGATATCATCGACGACGACACGACCTTTTGTCGGCCGCAACAGGCCATTCATATGTTGAACGAGCGTTGATTTTCCAGAGCCGGTGTGGCCAAGAAACGCAACAAGCGCCCCCGACGGAATCATCACATTCACATCGCGCAGCGCGGTTCGTTCAAACGGAGTATTCAATTGATATTGGTAAGTCACTTCTTCAATGCTAATCGGCATAGATGGTTCACCAACTCCGAATGTTGTAGCATCAGACGATCGAGTGGTATGCCCCGTTCCTTCAGTTCGAGTTGCATCCGGACAATAAACGGTACGTCGAGCTGAATGGCTCGTAACGCCTCCGGATTTTGAAACACGTCTTCGGGTGTGCCGGTCATCGCAATCTTGCCTTTCGACAACGCAATGATACGGTCGGCAAACAACACTTCGTCGAGCTCGTGGGTAATGGCGACAACGGTCATCCCTTCTGAGACGAGCTGTTGCACCGTTTCAATCACCTCTTTGCGCCCAATCGGGTCGAGCATCGAGGTAGCTTCATCGAGCACGAGGACATGCGGGCGCATTGCGAGAGCCGAAGCAATCGCAACACGCTGCTTTTGTCCACCGGATAACTGATGCGGTTCACGGTCCGCTAGTTCCGATAATCCAACGCGCGCTAGACTGTCATCAATTCGACGAACCATTTCTTGACGTGGAAGTCCCATGTTTTCGAGAGAGAATGCCACATCATCGCGCACGGTCGCCCCGACAAACTGGTTGTCGGGATTTTGGAAGACGACACCGATCCTTTTCCGAACGTCCCACACGTCTGTGGCGTCCGTTGGATCGAGTGCCTCAACCCGGACTTCTCCTTCTTGAGGAAGCAAAAGCCCATTCCACAACTTCGTCAAAGTCGACTTACCAGAACCGTTATGGCCAACGATCGCGAGCCATTCCCCTTTGTATACGTCGAGTGACAACCCATTGAGGGCTGGCTCGGTCTGTCCCGGGTAACGAAACACGATATCGCGTACCATAATTTGAGATTCCATCTGCCGACTCCTTTCCGATGTGGAAACAGGGCAATACGTCACCGCATGCCCTGTTGACTGCCTAATGAATTAGACGAGTTCGATGATTACGACTTCCGCACCGTCACCGCGGCGTGGGCCGACTTTCATGATGCGTGTGTATCCACCTTGACGTTCAGCGTAGCGTGGTGCCACGTCTTCGAACAATTTTTGGATTGCGTCTTTTTCTCCAGCGTTCTCTTTGCGAACGAATGAAGCTACTTGACGACGGGCATGAAGATCGCCACGTTTCCCAAGAGTGATCAATTTTTCAACGACTGGGCGAAGTTCTTTCGCTTTTTGTTCAGTTGTTTGAATGCGCTCGTTGATAATAAGGTCAGTTGCAAGATCACGTAAAAGTGCCTTACGTTGCGAGCTTGTACGGCCGAGTTTCGAATAAGCCATTACATTTCCCTCCTTCGTTTGAACTTAGTCTTCTTTACGCAAGCCCAAACCGAGTTCGTCCAACTTGAGTTGAACTTCTTCGAGTGATTTACGTCCGAGGTTACGAACTTTCATCATCTCTTCCTCTGATTTGTTTGCGAGTTCTTGAACCGTGTTGATGCCAGCGCGCTTCAAGCAGTTGTACGAACGAACTGAGAGATCGAGTTCTTCAATCGTCATTTCGAGTACTTTTTCTTTTTGGTCTTCTTCTTTCTCGACCATAATTTCTGCATTGAGAGCTTCGTCAGTCAAGCCAACAAAGATGTTCAAGTGTTCTGTCAAAATTTTCGCCCCGAGCGATACCGCTTCTTCCGGACGGATTGAACCATCTGTCCACACGTCTAATAGAAGCTTATCGAAGCTAGCATCTTGACCGACACGTGTTTTATCTACTTCGTAGTTCACGCGTTGAATCGGTGTGTAGATCGAATCGATTGGAATTACGCCAATCGGCATATCATCACGTTTGTTATCTTCTGCCTGGACGTAACCACGACCACGGCGAGCAGTCAAACGCATGCGAAGCGTCGCGTTGTCAGCGAGAGTCGCGATGTGGAGCTCAGGATTCAAGATTTCAACGTCGCTATCATGGGTAATGTCTGCCGCAGTGACAGCACCGGCACTTGAAACGTTAATCTCAAGCGTTTTCTCTTCGTCCGAGTACACTTTGAGTGCTAACTTCTTGAGGTTAAGTACGATTTGCGTGACGTCTTCGACGACTCCGTCAATCGTAGAGAACTCATGAAGTACGCCATCGATTTGAACCGCTGTTACCGCTGCACCAGGGAGCGATGACAAAAGAATTCGACGTAGTGAGTTGCCGAGAGTAGTGCCATATCCACGTTCAAGCGGTTCCACCACGAATTTACCAAACGTAGCATCCTCGCTGATTTCGACCGTTTCGATCTTTGGTTTTTCAATCTCGATCATCTGAACCCCTCCTTGAGTGTATCCTGCCATGCAGCGCGAGCTGCATTGTATATGCTGTTTGTGCTAGGTAAGCCCTTCACACGCACAAGCGATTATACGCGGCGACGTTTTGGAGGGCGGCAACCGTTGTGCGGAACTGGTGTTACGTCACGGATTGCAGTTACTTCAAGACCAGTAGCTTGGAGGGCACGGATAGCCGCTTCACGTCCAGCACCAGGACCTTTAACGTTAACTTCTACTGTACGCATACCGTTGTCCATTGCAACTTTCGCTGCAGTTTCAGCAGCCAATTGTGCTGCGAACGGAGTCGATTTACGTGATCCTTTAAATCCAAGGTTACCAGAAGTAGCCCATGAGATCGCGTTACCTTGCGTGTCAGTGATTGTAATGATTGTGTTGTTGAAAGTAGAACGGATGTGTACCACACCGACTTCAACATGTTTTTTGACTTTACGTTTTGAACGTACATTTTGCTTACGTTTCGCCATTGTTCAATTCCCTCCTTTACTTCTTCTTGTTCGCTACTGTACGGCGTGGGCCTTTACGAGTACGCGAGTTGTTCTTCGTGTTTTGTCCGCGAACAGGGAGACTACGACGGTGACGAACACCGCGATAAGCGCCGATCTCGATCAAACGTTTAATGTTGAGTGAAACTTCACGACGAAGGTCACCTTCAACTTTGATTCCGTCAATTGCTTCACGGATACGGTTGATTTCGTCTTCTGTCAAATCACGTGTGCGTGAATCTTCAGATACGTTTGCAGTCTTCAAAATTTCTTGTGCTCTTGTTTTACCAATACCAAAGATGTATGTGAGCGAAATAACGATACGTTTTTCGCGTGGAATATCTACACCAGCAATACGTGCCATGTGTGCACCTCCTCTTAGATTAACCTTGTTTTTGTTTGTGTTTCGGGTTTTCGCAAATTACCATTACTTTACCCTTACGACGAATAACTTTACATTTTTCGCAGATCGGTTTTACCGACGGTCTTACTTTCATGATTATACCCTCCTCCTGGAAAAATCGGAGTTACTTGTAACGGTACGTAATCCGCCCGCGAGTCAAGTCGTACGGAGACAACTCGACAGTTACGCGGTCACCTGGAAGGATTCGAATATAGTGCATCCGAATTTTCCCTGAGACGTGCGCGAGCACCGTGTGGCCGTTTTCTAACTCCACTTTAAACATTGCGTTTGGAAGTGGTTCGACAACAGTGCCTTCCACTTCAATGACATCTTGTTTCGCCATCATTTATTCCCCTTTCTATATGAAGATATTTAGGAGCACAGACGATCTATCGCATTGTACTGTGAGAGAAGGATCCGTTACGGATCAGCACGAAGCAATAGAGCCTCATTCACCGGAATCGAGTTTCGTTAAAATCTCGTATCCATCGTCTGTGATGGCGATGGTGTGCTCAAAGTGGGCGCACATGCTACCGTCCACTGTCACAACTGTCCAGTTGTCAGCCAGTGTTCGAACATAGCGTTGACCAGCATTGACCATTGGTTCAATGGCTAACGTCATTCCAGTCTTCAGGCGCGGCCCTTTCCCCGGTGGACCATAGTGCGGAATTTGCGGTTCTTCATGCAAATTTTGTCCGACACCATGACCGACGTATTCGCGGACGACAGAGAAATCATGAGATTCCACATACGCTTGAATCGCATGCGAAATGTCTGTCAGACGCTGCCCAGCCTTAGCGTGCTCCAATCCTTTATACAGACTTTCTTCAGTTACGTCAAGTAACTGCTGCGTCTCTGCTGAGATTGTTCCCACTGGATACGTCCAAGCGGAATCTCCATGGTATCCGTTATAGTAGGCACCGATGTCGATTGAGATGATATCTCCATCGTTCAATACCCGCTTTCCGGGAATCCCATGAACAAGCTCTTCGTTCACTGAAGCACAAACGCTACCGGTAAACCCGTTGTAGCCTTTGAACGACGGTGTCGCACCTTGGCTGCGAATGTATTCTTCCGCGATCCGGTCGAGCTCAAGCGTCGTAATACCTGGTTTGATGTGCTCTTTGAGCACCTGGTGTGTTCGAGCAACAATTTGCCCAGCCTCACGCATAATCGCTATTTCACGAGGCGTCTTCGTGATGATCATTCAGTACCACCGAGTAACGCTTTGACATCGGCGTATACGACATCGATTGGACGATCTCCATCCAATGTACGAAGATACCCTTTTTCAGCGTAAAAGTCAATGAGTGGTTTCGATTGCTCGATGTTGACGTCAAGGCGACGGCGGACCGTTTCCTCTTTATCGTCTTCACGTTGCATGAGAGCCGACCCATCCACATCACAGATGCCTTCCACTTTAGGTGGGTTGAAGATCACATGATATGTCGCACCGCACGTTGGGCAGATCCAACGACCTGTCAAACGCGGGACGAGAATTTCCGCATCCACATCGATATTCACGACATGGTCAATCTGTTTTCCCAAATCTTTAAGCAAACTTTCGAGTGCCTCTGCTTGAGCAACAGTACGCGGGAATCCATCGAGTAGGAAGCCGTTTTTCGTATCATCTTGACTCAAACGCTCACGTACGATTCCGATTGTTACCTCATCCGGTACGAGTTCGCCTTTATCCATGAACGATTTTGCTTCTTTGCCGAGTGGCGTTCCGCCTTTGATTGCCGCACGAAACATGTCGCCTGTCGAAATGTGTGGGATTTGGTACTCTTCGACGATTTTAGCCGCTTGAGTCCCTTTCCCTGCACCCGGTAAGCCCATGAGTACTAGATTCATCTCAGTTAGCCTCCAGTTTTGATTTTCACAACACGTCGTAAACACGACAGGAAGGAAGGGTGTACCCTTCCTTCCGCTTTAACGGATAAAGCCTTTGTAGTGTCGTTTTACAAGTTGACTTTCGATTTGTTTCATCGTTTCGAGGGCTACCCCGATCACGATCAACAAGCTCGTTCCTCCGATTTGCACCGAAGTTGGGAGACCGGCAAGCTTAATGAAGATTGTCGGCATGATCGCAACGAGCGATAGGAAAATCGCTCCGAAGAATGTCAAACGATAGAGCAACTTCGTGATGTACTGTTCTGTTTGCGCCCCAGGACGAATCCCAGGAATATAGCCACCTTGCTTCTGCAGGTTTTCTGCCATCTGTTCAGGATTGACCTGAATGAATGTATAGAAGTAAGCGAATGCGATGATGAGCGCTACGTAGATTGACATTCCGATTGGAGCTGTCGTATCGAAGTAGGTCTGCAACTTCTGCGTCGTTTCCGGAGAAGCAATGAAGCTTGCAACAGTTGGTGGTGTCACCATGAAGGAAATCGCGAAGATAACCGGGATGACACCGGCAGCGTTTAGTTTGATTGGCAAGTGCGTCGACTGTCCGCCCACAGGGGTACGGTTCGCCGTGCGTTTTGCGTATTGAATCGGAATTTTGCGAGCGGCCTGTTGAACATAAATGATCCCCATGGTCACCGCAAGGATAACGAGCAATAGTACAACCAAGTAAACGATGTTAATGAATAACGCATCTCCAGCATTTTGGAGCTTCGTCTCATAAATCTGCGTGAAGATTCTTGGGAACCCAGCGACGATACCGGCGAAGATAATGATGGAAATACCATTCCCAACACCTTTCTCCGTCGTCATCTCACCAAGGAACATCAAGAACGCCGTACCGGCAGTCAGTACGATCGCGATCACGAAATAGGTTGCCGTGCCCCACGTCTCATTGACGAGACCTGGATAGAGGCGGTTAAATCCAAACGACAATGAAGTCGCTTGAATAAACCCTAAGATGATCGTCCCATAGCGCGTGACCGTCGCTAGCTTTTTACGTCCAGACTCGCCCTGTTTTGCCCATTCGGCAAACTTCGGAACGACGTCCATTTGTAAGAGCTGCACAACGATCGATGCCGTAATATACGGCATGATCCCCATTGCGAACAGGGAGAAGTTCTGTAAAGCATTTCCTCCAAACAAGTTCAAGAAGTCGAGTAGACCTCCTGAGTCAAAACGCAACACATCCGTATTCACCATCGGCACCGGGATATGGGCCCCGATGCGGAAAATGATGATGATTGCGAGTGTGAAGAGAATACGCTGTCGAATATCTTTCACGCGCCACATATTGGAGATCGTCTGAAACATCAGATCACCTCAACTGAACCGCCAGCTGCTTCGATCGCTTCTTTCGCTGCACCCGAGAATTTGTTGGCTTTTACAGTCAATTTTGTTTCAAGCTTGCCGTTAGCAAGTACTTTGATTCCGTCTTTAGCAGAGCTGACAACACCAGTCTCGATTAAGAGTTCTGGAGTAACTTCAGTACCTGCTTCGAAACGGTTAAGCGTGTCTAGGGAAACAACTGCATACTCTTTACGAGTAGGGTTGTTGAAACCGCGTTTTGGAAGACGACGGTAAAGTGGGTTTTGCCCACCTTCAAATCCTGGACGAACGCCACCGCCCGAACGAGCTTTTTGACCTTTATGTCCACGGCCAGAAGTTTTACCGTTACCAGTCGCCATACCGCGACCGACACGGTTGCGTTCGTGACGCGAACCTGGAGTTGGCTTCAATTCATGGAGTTTCATAGTGGCACCTCCTTATTTAGTAAGATCTTTATTATTCGTTGATTTCGTTTACAGTCACAAGGTGCGACACCTTTTTGATCATACCACGCATCGCCACGTTGTCAGGGACAACGACAGTCTGATGCATTTTACGAAGACCGAGTGTACGTACTGTTACACGCTGATCCTCAGGACGACCAATAGTGCTGCGTGTGAGGGTGATTGCGAGTTTCGCCATGTCTAATTCCCTCCCTTATTTAAGAAGTTCTTCTACGCTTTTACCGCGTAGTTTAGCAACTTCCTCTGCTTTTTTAAGCTCTGTCAAGCCTTTAACCGTCGCACGGACGATGTTGATTGGTGTGTTAGATCCAAGCGATTTCGAAAGGATGTCACCTACACCTGCAAGTTCGAGCACTGCACGAACCGGTCCACCTGCGATAACCCCAGTACCTTCAGAAGCTGGTTTCATGAATACACGACCTGCTCCGAATACTCCTGTGATTTCGTGTGGAATTGTTGTACCAACCATCGGTACTTGAACCATGTTTTTCTTAGCGGCTTCAATAGCCTTGCGGATCGCTTCTGGCACCTCTTGTGCCTTACCTGTACCGAAACCGACGTGACCATTCTTGTCACCTACGACGACGAGAGCGGCGAAACGGAAGCGACGGCCACCTTTCACGACTTTCGCGACGCGGTTTACGGTAACAACGCGTTCTTCAAGTTGTTCCATGTTAACGTCTAACTGGCGCATCGAGTGTCCCCTCCTTTTTGTTAGAATTTAAGACCTGCTTCACGAGCTGCTTCAGCAACAGCTTTGACGCGGCCATGATAGAGGTATCCACCACGGTCGAACACAACAGTGTCGATACCTTTCTCGAGTGCACGTTCAGCTGCAAGTTTACCAACAGCTTTCGCTGCTTCAACGTTGCCGCCGTTTGTAAGATCGAGAGCTTTATCTTTCGAAGATGCTGACACAAGCGTTGTTTGTGCTGCATCATCGATGAGTTGAACGTAGATGTGCTTGCTCGAGCGGAATACGTTCAAACGTGGACGAGCTGCTGTCCCCGTGATCGTACGACGTACACGAGCATGACGTTTCTTACGAACTGCATTTTTGTCTGCTTTTGTGATCATTTATGCCACTCCTTTCCGTTCATTTCGTGACGAATTACTTACCAGTCTTACCTTCTTTACGGCGAATACGTTCATCAGAGTAACGAACACCTTTACCTTTGTAAGGTTCTGGAGCACGGTACGAGCGGATTTGAGCTGCAACGTGACCGACGCGCTCTTTGTTAATCCCTTTAACGATGATTTGCGTGTTTGAAGGAACTTCAATCTCGATACCTTCTTCAGCAACGTACTCGATTGGGTGCGAGTAACCGAGGCTGAGGACGAGTTTGTTACCTTGCTTAGCTGCACGGTAACCAACCCCTGAGATCTCAAGTGTTTTCTGGAATCCGTTAGACACACCTTCCACCATGTTGGCGATAAGGGCACGTGTCGTACCGTGGATCGTACGGTTCTCTTTCGAGTCATCCGGACGAACAACAGTCAATTCGTTTTCTTCAACTTTGATTTCCAAGGCTGGGTTAGCTGAAAGCGAAAGTTCACCTTTAGCACCTTTTACTGTGACCGTGTTGTCTTCTGCAACCGATACAGTAACGCCAGCTGGAATCGTAACTGGTTTTTTACCAATACGTGACATTGATTACACCTCCGTTCTTGTTAGAAAAGTGACTTACCAGATGTAGGCGAGCACTTCGCCGCCGACTTGTTGTTGGCGAGCTTCTTTATCAGTCATAAGACCTTTTGATGTCGAAAGAACTGCGATACCGAGTCCTCCGAGTACTTTTGGTACTTCATCTGCTTTTGCGTATACACGAAGACCTGGTTTCGAAATGCGTTTGAGACCAGTGATAACACGTTCGTTGCTTGCTCCGTACTTAAGGAACAAACGAAGTGTACCTTGCTTAGCGTCCTCGATATATTCAACATCGCGAATGAAACCTTCACGCTTGAGGATCTCTGCAACCTCACGTTTGATATTAGAAGCTGGAAGCTCTAATTTTTCATGGCGAACCATGTTAGCGTTACGGATACGTGTAAGCATATCTGCAATTGGGTCTGTCATTACCATGCGATGTACCTCCTTTCACACTGTTAGTGGATTACCAACTTGCTTTTTTAACACCAGGGATTTGACCTTTGTATGCAAGATCACGGAACTTGATACGGCTGATCCCGAATTTACCCATGTAACCATGTGGACGACCTGTGATGCGGCAACGGTTATGAAGACGCACAGGTGAAGAGTTACGTGGCAATTTGCTGAGTCCGATGTAGTCGCCTTCAGCTTTCAATTGTGCACGTTTCTCAGCGTACTGGGCAACGAGTTTCTCGCGTTTTTGTTCGCGATTCACCATTGACTTTTTAGCCATGTTGTCGACCTCCCTTTAGATTATTTTTGGAATGGCATTCCGAGAAGTGTGAGCAATTCACGAGCTTCTTCGTCTGTGTTCGCTGTTGTAACAACAACGATATCCATACCGCGTACTTTTGTTACTTTATCGTAATCGATCTCAGGGAAAATAAGTTGCTCTTTCACACCAAGCGTGTAGTTACCGCGTCCGTCGAATGCTTTCTTCGATACACCGCGGAAGTCGCGTACACGTGGAAGTGAAACAGTTACCAATTTGTCGAGGAAATCGTACATACGCTCGCCACGAAGAGTAACCTTCGCACCGATTGGCATGCCTTCACGAAGTTTGAAACCAGCGATTGATTTCTTAGCCTTCGTTACGAGTGGTTTTTGACCAGAAAGAATTGATAATTCTTCCACTGCCATGTCAAGAGCCTTCGAGTTCGAAACAGCGTCACCTACACCCATGTTGATGACGATCTTGTCGACCTGTGGGACTTGCATAACTGAGTCATAGTTGAATTTATCCATCATCGCTTTCACGATGTCGCTTTTATACTTCTCTTGCAAACGGTTCATAGTCGAATGGACCTCCTTTCGTCACGTTCTTCTTATTTATCGAGTACTTCGCCCGATTTCGCGACACGAACTTTTTTACCATCGACTACTTTGAAACCAACGCGAGTTGGTTTGCCCGTTTTAGGGTCGAGTGGCATGACGTTCGAGACGTGAATTGGTGCTTCGATTTCAAGGATACCGCCTTGTGGATTCGCTTGTGATGGTTTCGAGTGTTTTTTAATCACGTTGATACCTTCTACGACTACGCGGTTCTTGCTTGGCATAGCTTTGAGGATAACCCCTTGCTTGCCTTTATCTTTACCAGACATTACCTGGACTGTATCGCCTTTTTTAACATGCATCGTTTTGCGCACCTCCTTATAGGATTGAAATTGGAAATTAAAGTACTTCCGGTGCCAACGAAACGATCTTCATGAATTCTTTTTCACGAAGTTCACGTGCAACTGGCCCGAAGATCCGAGTGCCGCGTGGGCTCTTGTCATCTTTGATGATGACTGCTGCGTTCTCATCGAAACGGATGTACGAACCATCTTTACGACGAGCGCCGCGTTTTGTACGAACGACAACTGCTCTGACAACGTCACCTTTTTTAACAACGCCACCTGGTGTTGCTTGTTTTACCGTTGCGACGATAATGTCACCGATGTTGGCAGTCTTACGACCTGAACCACCGAGGACTTTAATTGTCAACAGTTCACGCGCGCCAGAGTTGTCTGCTACTTTCAAGCGAGATTCTTGTTGAATCATGCGAGTGTACCTCCCTCCGGATGTTTATAGATCCGAACTGTTATTAGATGATTACTGACTCTTCTACTACTGTTACGAGACGGAAACGTTTGTCTTTAGAAAGCGGACGTGTTTCCGCGATGCGTACCACATCGCCGATTTTAGCGACATTGTTCTCATCGTGTGCTTTAAATTTCTTCGTGTAGTTTACACGTTTGCCATAAAGCTTATGACGTACTTTTGTTTCAACTGCAACGACGATCGTTTTGTCCATTTTGTCAGACACGACGCGTCCAGTGAGTACTTTACGCTTATTGCGTTCCATGAGTGTTACCTCCTCTTAAAGAATCCGATTAGATTAGCCGTTGTTGATGCCGAGTTCGCGTTCACGAAGAATCGTTTTAGCACGCGCAATCGACTTGCGTACTTCACGGATACGAGCAGGATTCTCAAGCTGACCTGTAGCCAATTGGAAACGAAGGTTAAAGAGTTCTTCTTTCCACTCGCCTACTTTACCGTTGAGCTCTTCAGTTGTTGATTGACGGAGATCAGTTGCTTTCATTCGTATCACCACCATTTTCTTCACGTTTCACGAACTTACATTTAACTGGAAGTTTGTGTGCAGCAAGACGAAGCGCCTCACGTGCTACTTCCTCAGATACACCCGCGATTTCAAACATAACTTTGCCAGGCTTAACTACAGCTACCCAGCCTTCTGGAGCACCTTTACCCGAACCCATTCGGACTTCGAGAGGCTTTTTCGTGTATGGCTTGTGTGGGAAGATCTTGATCCACACTTTACCACCACGTTTCATATAACGTGTCATTGCGATACGTGCTGATTCGATTTGACGGTTTGTGATCCAGCTCGCTTCGAGCGATTGGAGACCGAATTCACCGAAATGAACTGTTGTGCCGCGTTTTGCATTTCCGCGCATTTTACCACGGTGTACACGACGATATTTCACGCGTTTAGGTAACAACATAGTGTGTTGCCTCCTTCCTGAAAGAGTGTTTATTATTCAGCGTTTTTAGCTGTGTTGTTTTTTGTTGGAAGAACTTCACCATGGTACAACCAGACTTTAATTCCGATTTTACCATAAGTTGTGTCAGCTTCAGCTGTTCCGTAGTCGATGTCGGCACGGAGCGTGTGAAGTGGAACTGTTCCTTCCGAGTACTTCTCTGAACGAGCGATATCAGCGCCACCAAGACGACCAGAAACTTCTGTTTTGATCCCTTTGATGCCAGTGCGCATCGAACGTTGGATTGATTGTTTCATTGCACGACGGAATGACACACGGCCTTCCAATTGACGAGCGATGTTTTCAGCAACAAGTTTAGCGACAGCGTCCGCGTTTTTCACTTCAACAACGTTGATGTGAACACGTTTGCCTTCAGCAAGCTTGATGATGTTTTTACGGAGTGATTCGATTTCCGAACCACCTTTACCGATAACCATACCTGGTTTCGCAGTGTGAAGTGAAATGTTTACGCGATTTGCAGCGCGTTCGATTTCTACTTTAGAAACACTAGCATCCTTCATTTTGTTTTCGATGTATTCACGAATAACGAAGTCTTCATGAAGGAGATCTGCGTAGTCTTTCTCAGCGTACCAACGCGAATCCCAGTCTTTGATAATACCAACGCGAAGACCGTGCGGATTTACCTTTTGACCCACTACATATCCCTCCTTATTTCTCAGTTACCACGATGTGGATGTGGCTTGTGCGTTTGTTAATGCGGCTTGCGCGACCCATCGCACGTGGGCGGAAGCGTTTGAGTGTTGGACCTTCGTTGACGAAGATTTCCGACACTACAAGGTTCTCAATATTCATATCGTAGTTGTGCTCTGCGTTTGCAATCGCTGACTTCAATACTTTTTCAACGATTGGCGACGCTGCCTTGTTCGTGTGAGCAAGGACAGAGAGCGCTTCGCCGACTTGTTTCCCGCGAATTAAGTCTACAACGAGACGTGCTTTGCGAGGAGCAAGACGGACCATATTAGCTGATGCTTTAGCTTGCATGGATTTGACCTCCCCTCAAATTACCGTTTCGTTTTCTTGTCTGATCCGTGACCTTTGTACGTACGTGTTGGAGCGAATTCACCAAGTTTGTGACCGACCATGTCTTCTGTCACGAATACTGGTACGTGTTTACGACCATCGTGTACACCGAACGTGTGACCCATGAATTCTGGGAAGATTGTCGAGCGACGTGACCAAGTTTTGATGACTTGCTTCTCACCAGATTCGTTAAGTTTGTCAACTTTAGCGAGCAAATGGTGATCTGCGAATGGACCTTTTTTCAAGCTGCGACCCATGATAGAACCTCCCTTTGGAATGATTCGGGAACGGCCCTTTCGAACCGCCCGAGAATCATGTAGTAATTATTTCTTACGGCGACGAAGGATGTACATGTCGCTCGATTTGTTTTTCTTACGTGTTTTAAGACCAAGAGCTGGTTTACCCCAAGGAGTAAGTGGGCCCGAACGACCGATTGGCGCACGACCTTCACCACCACCGTGTGGGTGATCAACCGGGTTCATTACAGAACCACGTACTGTTGGGCGTTTGCCTAACCAACGTGAACGTCCTGCTTTACCGATGTTTACGAGTTCGTGTTCTTCGTTACCAACTGAACCGACTGTCGCGCGGCAAGTGCCGAGGAACAAACGTGATTCACCTGATTGAAGACGAACGATAACGTACTTGCCGTCACGTCCTTGGATTTGTGCCGATGCACCAGCCGCACGAACAAGCTGACCGCCCTTACCAGGCTTAAGCTCGATGTTGTGGATAGTAGTACCGACAGGGATGTTCATAAGTGGAAGAGCGTTCCCCACTTTGATATCCGCTTCTGGGCCAGCCATGATTTCCATGCCTACTTTGATGCCCTTAGGAGCGAGGATGTAACGTTTCTCACCATCTGCATAGTTGATGAGGGCGATGTTTGCTGAACGGTTTGGATCGTATTCGATCGTAGCAACGCGTCCGACGATGCCATCTTTGTTACGTTTGAAATCGATGATACGGTATTTACGTTTGTGTCCGCCACCTTGGTGACGTACTGTCAAACGACCTTGGTTGTTACGACCGCCTTTTTTCGAAAGCTTTTCAGTTAACGATTTTTCAGGGCGATTCGTTGTGATCTCTGCAAAGTCGAGAGATGTCATGTTACGGCGACCGTTAGTGGTCGGCTTAAACTTTTTAATTGCCATCGAGGATTCCCTCCTTTTCTTCTAAGGTAGTAAATTAACCGAGGAAGTCGATTGTGTTGCCTTCAGCAAGAGTTACGATCGCTTTTTTACGACGCGATGTGTAACCAGAGTGACGACCGACACGTTTCGCTTTCGGTTTCATGTTCATTGTGTTTACCGAAGCAACTTTCACGTTGAAGATTGTTTCGATAGCGTGCTTCACTTGTGATTTAGTCGCTTTAACGTCGATCTCGAAAACGTATTTGTTAGCTTCCATGAGGCTAACAGAACGCTCAGTGATGATAGGACGTTTGATGATATCGTATGCTTGAGCCATTATGCAAGCACCTCCTCTACCTTCGCAACCGCATCTTTAGTGAAGATGACTTTGTCGTTAGCAACGAGGTCAAGAACGTTAACGCCGGCTGCTTCGATCACAGTCACTCCTGGGATGTTACGAGCTGCGAGAGCGATAGTCTCATTGTAGTCCGCTGTGACTACGAGAGCCTTACGTTCTACTGATAGGCCAAGAAGTACAGCGACCATATCTTTTGTTTTTGGTGCATCGAAAGCAAGGCCTTCGAGGACGATCATTTCGTTGTTTTTCACTTTTGACGACAAAGCCGAGAGAAGTGCAAGACGACGAACTTTTTTAGGAAGCTTGTAAGAGTATGAACGTGGTGTTGGACCGAAGACTGTACCACCACCAACCCATTGTGGTGAGCGGATAGAACCTTGGCGCGCACGACCAGTTCCCTTTTGTTTCCATGGTTTACGGCCGCCACCGCGTACTTCCGAGCGACCTTTCGTATCGTGAGTACCTTGACGGCGTGATGCTTGTTGCATAACGATCGCGTCATAAAGTACTGAGTCATTTGGCTCGATACCGAAGATGGCTTCTGCCAATTCGATTTCGCCAACTTGTGAACCTGTTTGGTTAAGCAAAGCTACTTTAGGCATTCGTAATTCCTCCTTTCCGTGCAGTTAATTAGTTACCCTTTACCGCTGTTTTGATGATGACGTTCGACTTGCGAGCGCCTGGGATTGCGCCTTTAACGAGTACAAGGCCGCGTTCCACGTCAACTTTGACAACTTCAAGGTTTTGAATCGTTTTACGCTCGCCACCCATTTGACCAGGAAGAAGCTTCCCTTTAAATACGCGGTTAGGAGCTACAGGACCCATCGAACCAGGACGACGGTGGTAGCGCGAACCGTGAGCCATTGGTCCACGTGATTGTCCGTGACGCTTGATCGCACCTTGGAATCCTTTACCTTTCGATGTACCTGTTACGTCTACTAATTCACCTGCAGCGAAAATGTCCGCCTTGATCTCTTGACCGATTTCGTATCCTTCTACTGAAGTACGAATCTCTTTGATGAAGCGCTTAGGTGTCGCACTTGCTTTCGCAGCGTGACCTTTTGCTGGTTTGTTTTGACGTGATTCTTTGATGTCTCCGAAACCGAGTTGAAGTGCCTCGTAACCGTCTGTTTCAACCGTTTTAAGTTGAAGAACGACGTTTCCTTCGACAGCAACTACTGTTACTGGTACGACTTCGCCTGCTTCGTTGAAGATTTGAGTCATACCGAGTTTTGTTCCTAAGATTCCTTTAGCCATGAGATACACCTCCTGTTTAATAATTATTGTCTCTTCTGGCTAGTATCTACTATATGAAGAATTAAAGTTTGATTTCGATGTCCACACCTGATGGTAATTCGAGACGCATAAGCGCATCAACCGTTTTTGGTGTTGGGTTAACGATGTCGATCAAGCGTTTGTGTGTACGCATTTCGAACTGTTCACGAGCATCTTTGTACTTGTGAACGGCACGAAGGATCGTGTAGATCGATTTGTCAGTCGGAAGCGGGATTGGTCCCGAAACCTTTGCACCTGAACGCTTCGCAGTATCAACGATTTTCTCAGCTGATTGATCGAGTACGCGATGGTCGTATGCTTTTAAACGAATACGGATTTTTTCATTTGCCATGTAAGTTTCCCTCCTTTGTCGCCTATTTTTAAAAATAGACAGTTCTCCGCGGAAATTTCCACACCGGCCATGGCAAAGCTGCCTGGCGTGTCATAACCTCCCGCTTCATCGCAGCGTGCTTGTGTCAGCAGAGGTATCCGATCATTGCAAATCAACGATTGGACCCGATTTCTGCTGTAAAGTCTCTCACCACTCGCACAAACACTTAATCATTATATCGAATCTACATATGAAATGCAAGATTTGATTTTTTAGTTGTGCCGGATGTCTGATGAGTTGTTCAACGTTCACTAATGTAACAAGATTCGAACCCATTTGCAAGCTATTTTCCTTCTTTTGTTGAACTATTTCTTTCGAGAACCGCCGTGCCAACTCGACCTAGCGTTTCATATAGGTTCCGAAGCGTTCGGTGACGGCTTCAATGACCGAGGCGGGGGCTCGTTTGAGACATGCTTGGACGATCCCTTCATTGAGCTCATGCGTCTCAAAATAATCCGCCAGTCGATTAAGCCGATCTTCCCGACCGATGACCGTATACAGCACGACCCACTCTTCGAGCCGCATCCAGCTGCCGACCGGTTCAATGTAAGGATGCGTATAAATCCCATCGGTACACTTCATCCGGAAACTGGCCATCACATCGATGTCGCCCCCTTCAAACACATATTCACTAAAGTATGTCGTCATGTAGTCGGCATGCGGTTTCGTTTCGACTTTCTCGCCGACTCGGCTCAACACTTGATCCAATCGTTCGAATTGATCCGGCTCCACGAATACATCCAAGTCATTCGTCGTTTCGATGAGTCCATGATGCTTCAATAACGTCGACCCACCGAACCGACACGCAATCCCATTTAAGCGGCATAACGTCTCGACTTGTTTTTCCATCCTCGTCACCCCTTCCTGCAACATATGTCCCATCTTACCACGTCTAGCCATAAAACAAAAAAGCAGCCCGCAAAATGCGGACTGCTTGAAAGGTCAGTGTATCAATCGATTACTCGATGATTTCAGTTACTGAACCAGCGCCTACTGTACGGCCACCCTCACGGATTGAGAAACGTGTTCCGTCTTCGATCGCGATTGTAGAAATCAATTCGATCGTCAACTCGATGTTGTCTCCTGGCATTACCATTTCAGTACCTTCTGGAAGGTGAACGATACCTGTTACGTCAGTTGTACGGAAGTAGAACTGCGGACGGTAGTTCGCGAAGAATGGCGTGTGACGGCCACCCTCTTCTTTAGAAAGAACGTAGATTGAAGCTTTGAACTTTGAGTGCGGCGTGATTGAACCTGGCTTAGCAAGTACTTGTCCACGCTCGATGTCTTCACGTGATACACCACGGAGAAGAGCACCGATGTTGTCGCCAGCTTCAGCGTAGTCGAGAAGCTTACGGAACATCTCTACACCAGTACATACAGTTTTCTTAGTTTCTTCTGTAAGACCAACGATTTCAACTTCGTCGTTGACGCGGAGAACACCACGCTCAACACGACCAGTCGCTACAGTACCGCGACCAGTGATTGAGAATACGTCCTCAACTGGCATCATGAATTCTTTGTCCGTGTCACGAACTGGCTCAGGGATGTACTCATCAACTGCGTTCATGAGTTCCATGATTTTTTCTTCCCACTGTGGTTCGCCGTTAAGCGCGCCAAGTGCAGAACCTTTGATTACAGGGAGGTCGTCGCCTGGGAAGTCGTACTCAGAAAGAAGTTCACGGATTTCCATTTCAACGAGCTCAAGGAGTTCTTCGTCGTCAACCATGTCAACTTTGTTCATGAATACGACGATGAAAGGAACACCTACTTGACGTGAAAGAAGGATGTGCTCACGTGTTTGTGGCATTGGGCCATCAGTTGCCGAAACAACGAGGATCGCGCCGTCCATTTGTGCAGCACCAGTGATCATGTTTTTAACATAGTCAGCGTGACCTGGGCAGTCAACGTGTGCATAGTGGCGTTTGTCAGTTTCGTACTCGATGTGAGCTGTTGCGATTGTGATACCGCGCTCACGCTCTTCAGGAGCACCATCGATTGCGTCAAACTTTGTAGCTGTTTTACCTTGTGCTTTTGAAAGTACAGCTGAGATCGCTGCAGTCAAAGTTGTTTTACCGTGGTCGACGTGGCCGATTGTACCAACGTTAACGTGCGGTTTAGAACGGTCGAATTTTTCTTTACCCATTCTAGATTCCTCCTCTATTAGACAATTAGTTTTTTATTTAACTAGGAAGACGTAGGCTACTTTTAACATACGTCCTCCTTAGCTTACAACAATCAATTAAGCGTTACAACCGTTATTAGCCGTTCGCTTTTTTGATGATTTCTTCTGCGATTGACTTCGGTACTTCTTCGTAGTGATCGAAGTGCATCGAGTACGTTCCGCGTCCTTGCGTACGTGAACGAAGCGATGTCGCATATCCAAACATTTCTGAAAGTGGAACCATTGCTTTAACGACTTGAGCGTTACCGCGTGCTTCCATACCTTCTACGCGTCCACGGCGTGACGTGACGTCACCCATGATGTCTCCCAAGTATTCTTCTGGGATAACAACTTCGACACGCATCATTGGCTCAAGGATTACAGCTTTCGCTTGTTCCTTAAGTTGTTTAACCGCCATCGAAGCAGCAACTTTAAACGCCATCTCGTTCGAGTCGACATCGTGGTACGATCCGAAGACGAGGGCAGCTTTAACGTCCACTACTGGGTAACCAGCGAGGATACCGTTTTCGAGAGCTTCTTCAATCCCGTTCTGAACAGCTGGGACGTATTCACGTGGTACAACACCACCGACGATCTTGTTCTCGAATGCGAATCCAGCGCCTTCTTCGTTCGGCTCGAATTCTACGACAACGTGACCGTACTGACCGCGTCCACCTGATTGACGTACGAATTTCGAATCGATCTTCGCAGCGCCACGGATTGTCTCACGGTAAGCAACTTGTGGTGCACCAACGTTAGCTTCTACTTTGAATTCGCGACGCATACGGTCAACGAGGATATCAAGGTGAAGCTCACCCATACCAGAGATGATTGTTTGACCAGTCTCTTGGTTTGTTTCAGTGCGGAAAGTTGGATCCTCTTCTGCGAGTTTCGCGAGGGCTTGACCCATCTTGTCTTGGTCAGCTTTCGATTTAGGCTCGATAGCGACCGAGATAACCGGTTCTGGGAATGTCATTGACTCGAGAACGACGTTGTCTTTCTCTGAGCAAAGCGTATCACCAGTCGTAGTATCTTTAAGACCAACGGCTGCGGCGATGTCACCAGCGAATACCATTGGGATTTCTTCACGGCTGTTCGCGTGCATTTGAAGGATACGACCGAGGCGCTCACGCTTACCTTTAGTCGAGTTCTTCACATACGAACCAGCTTGTGCTGTACCAGAGTACACGCGGAAGAACGTCAATTTACCGACGTAAGGATCCGTCATGACTTTGAACGCAAGTGCCGAGAACGGAGCTTCGTCAGAAGGCTCACGCGTGATTTCTTCTTCTGTGTCGAGGTTAACACCTTTGATTGACTCAACATCAACTGGTGATGGGAGGTAATCAACAACAGCGTCCAACATCAATTGAACACCTTTGTTTTTGAAGGCAGAACCAACGAGTACAGGGTAGAATTCTACGCTGAGTGTTGCTTGACGGATACCAGCTTTGAGTTCTTCGATTGAGATCTCTTCGCCTTCGAGGTATTTCATCATCAACTCTTCGTTGTAGTCAGCAACCGCTTCGATCAATTGACCGCGAAGTTCTTCAGCTTCGTCAGCCATGTCAGCTGGGTAGCCATCCGTTACTTCGATGTCAGTACCGAGGTCGTTCGTGTACATGTATGTCTTCTTCTCAACGAGGTCGATGATTCCTTTGAATTCATCTTCCGCACCGATTGGAAGTTGGATTGGATGTGCGTTTGCGTGTAAACGTTCGTGAAGTGTTTTCACCGAGTACAAGAAGTCCGCACCGATTTTATCCATCTTGTTGACGAATACGACACGTGGAACACCGTAAGTCGTCGCTTGACGCCATACAGTTTCTGTTTGTGGTTCAACACCTGACTGAGCGTCAAGTACCGCAACAGCGCCATCAAGTACACGGAGTGAACGTTCAACTTCAACTGTGAAGTCTACGTGTCCAGGTGTATCGATGATGTTTACACGGTGGCCATTCCACTGTGCAGTTGTCGCTGCAGAAGTGATCGTGATTCCACGCTCTTGCTCCTGCTCCATCCAGTCCATTTGTGAAGCTCCTTCATGAGTTTCACCAATCTTGTGGATACGACCTGTGTAATAAAGAATACGTTCAGTTGTTGTCGTCTTACCGGCATCGATGTGAGCCATGATCCCGATGTTACGAGTATTCTTTAGGGAGAATTCTCTTGCCATACTGGGTATTCTCCTTCCGCATGTGTTTTTCGTGTGCTGGCACACGATATGATTATACCCGAAAGCCACTCCATTAAGCCACCGCTTGGTGACGTGGAGTGGTCTTTACGTTTAACTTACCAACGATAGTGAGCAAACGCTTTGTTCGCTTCTGCCATCTTATGCATGTCTTCGCGTTTCTTAACAGACGCACCAGTGTTATTGGCTGCATCCATGATTTCATTCGCGATACGTTGCTCCATCGTTTTCTCGTTGCGGAGACGAGCGTAGTTCACGAGGTAACGAAGACCAAGTGTCGTACGGCGCTCTGGACGAACTTCAACAGGAACTTGGTAGTTTGCTCCACCAACACGGCGAGCTTTAACTTCAAGTACAGGCATGATGTTGTTCATTGCTTCTTCGAACACTTCCATAGGCTCTTTGCCTGAGCGTTCAGCGATGAGGCCAAATGCGTTGTAAATGATAGTTTGAGCTGTACCTTTTTTACCGTCTAACATGACACGGTTAATGAGGCGAGTTACCAATTTCGAGTTGTAGATCGGATCTGCGATAACGTCACGACGTTCTGCACGGTTTTTACGCATCCGAGTACCCTCCTTTCAAAATTTCAGTAGTTTTTAGTTTTGCGAGAATTACTTCTTCGCAGCTTTCGGACGTTTCGTACCGTATTTAGAACGGCCTTGCATACGTCCGTCAACACCTGCAGTGTCAAGCGCACCACGAACGATGTGGTAACGTACCCCTGGTAAGTCTTTTACACGTCCTCCACGGATAAGAACAACGCTGTGCTCTTGAAGGTTGTGGCCAATACCTGGAATGTACGCAGTCACTTCGATTTGGTTAGTCAAACGAACACGAGCATACTTACGTAATGCCGAGTTCGGTTTCTTCGGAGTCATTGTACCAACACGTGTACAAACACCACGTTTCTGTGGCGAGCTCACGTTAGTTTGTGACTTGATGAAACTGTTGTAACCTTTGTTAAGTGCTGGAGAGTCAGATTTAACGACTTTCGATTTACGTCCTTTACGGACTAACTGGTTGATAGTAGGCATCTTTGAAGATCCTCCCTTCCTGAATTATGCTATTTTCTAGACCCACCGACCCGGGTGGTTCATTTAAGGTCATAACGAAACGCTTTTACGAGGCGTAGGCATTCCATGACCTCGCAAAAACGTGAGTTATACCTTGAAAGTGGCAATAATAGCAGCCAAACCTTTCCGGAGAAAGATCGGGTGACGTCCAAGTAGCTTGCCGACTGCTGGACACCGTTGTCATCGACAACAACCGATTGGCGGCACTAAATCATAGTAGCACCGCCAACCCATGCTGTCAAGACGTTTTTATTCTACCGTCGTGTCTTCGAGAACGGCTTTCGTCTCTTCTTCTTTGAGTTTAACATCACGGTAAACCGGCATCCCAGTACCAGCTGGAACGAGTTTCCCGATGATGACGTTCTCTTTGAGTCCGAGGAGATAGTCGCGCTTGCCTTTGATGGCAGCGTCTGTCAATACACGAGTCGTTTCTTGGAACGAAGCGGCCGAGAGGAACGAATCTGTCTCAAGCGACGCTTTTGTGATTCCGAGAAGGACCGGTTTCGCTGTTGCCGGGCTCTTGCCTTCGCGAAGCGTATCTTTACACGCTTCTTTGAAGACGCTGATATCGACGAGCGAACCAGGGAGAAGTGGCGTGTCACCAGACTCGATGACTTTGACGCGGCGAAGCATTTGGCGAACCATGACTTCGACGTGTTTGTCGCCGATTTCTACCCCTTGCATGCGGTAAACTTTTTGTACTTCTTGGAGCAAGTAGTTTTGAACACCAGATACACCACGGACGGCGAGCAATTCTTTCGGATCGATCGAACCTTCCGTGAAGACTTCTCCGGCTTCTACTGTATCTCCGATTTGAACACGAAGACGTGCTCCGAACGGAATCGTGTACGTACGTGTCTCACTGAGTCCTTCGACGGTGAGTTCACGCTTGTCACGCGATTCTGTGAAGTCGATGACCGTACCAGGGATTTCCGAGATGACCGCTTGCCCTTTCGGGTTACGAGCCTCGAATACCTCTTGGATACGTGGAAGACCTTGTGTGATATCATCTCCGGCTACCCCACCTGTGTGGAAGGTACGCATTGTAAGCTGCGTTCCTGGCTCACCGATTGATTGCGCGGCGATGATTCCGACAGCTTCGCCGACTTCAACGTTCGAGCCAGTCGCCAAGTTGCGGCCGTAACATTTCTTACATACGCCGTGTGACGTGTTACATGTAAAGGCTGTACGGATTTCAACTCGTTCGATTCCAGCGTCGACGATGTCGCGAGCGAGATCTTCGGTAATCAATTGGTTCTTCTCGACCATGACTTCACCCGTTTCCGGATGTGCCACTGTCTCGAACGCTGTACGGCCGACGAGGCGGTCATACAAGTTTTCGATTTCTTCCGTGCCTTCGCGGAGAGCGGCAACGCGGATTCCGCGGTCCGTTCCACAATCTTCTTCACGGATGATGACATCTTGGGCTACGTCAACAAGACGACGCGTCAAGTAACCTGAGTCAGCCGTCTTAAGGGCTGTATCGGCAAGACCTTTACGCGCACCGTGCGTCGAGATGAAGTACTCTTGTACCGTCAGACCTTCACGGAATGAAGATTTGATCGGAAGTTCGATGATGCGGCCAGATGGAGCGGCCATCAAACCACGCATCCCTGCGAGCTGCGTGAAGTTGGACGCGTTACCACGGGCACCTGAGTCAGACATCATGAAGATTGGATTCAAGCGATTGAGGGATTTCATCAATCGTGATTGAATCTCATCCTTCGCTTCGTTCCAAGAGCGTACAACGCGCTCGTAACGCTCATCTTCAGTGATGAGACCGCGACGGAATGACTTCATGATTTGATCGACTTGAGTTTGCGCTTCATCAAGGATTTCTTGTTTGTCCGGAAGAACGATGATATCAGCGATTCCGACCGTCACACCGGCTTTCGTCGAGTGTTTGAAGCCAAGATCTTTCATCCGGTCAAGCATGCGGCTTGTTTCAGTCGTTTCGAACTTCTGGAACACTTCCGCGATGACTTTTCCAAGGAATCCTTTTTTGAACGGCTCGACCAAAGGACGTGAGGCGATTTCTTCTGCCACGTTGGCACCTTTGTCGATGAAGTACTTGTCAGGCGTTGCTTCCTGTAAGTTTTCCATCGTCGGCTCGTTCAAGTATGGGAACGTGTTCGGCAAGATCTCGTTAAAGATCATCTTACCGACCGTTGTGATCAACATTTTCTCGTTTTGCTCATCTGTGAACGTCGGGTTGTTGAGCGTACGTGCTGGAAGAGCGACACGTGTATGCAAGTGGACATAGCCATTTTGATACGCGATGAGCGCTTCGTTCACGTTCGACAAAATTTTCCCTTGTCCGACGGCATCGTCGCGTTCAAGCGAGATGTAGTAGTTGCCGAGGACCATATCCTGCGATGGTGTAACAACTGGTTTTCCGTCTTTCGGGTTCAAGATGTTTTGCGCTGCGAGCATGAGAAGACGAGCTTCAGCTTGCGCTTCAGCAGAAAGTGGTACGTGAACCGCCATTTGGTCACCATCAAAGTCGGCGTTATAAGCCGTACATACGAGCGGGTGAAGGCGAATCGCGCGACCTTCGACGAGAATCGGTTCGAAAGCTTGAATCCCTAGGCGGTGAAGCGTTGGGGCACGGTTCAAGAGAACCGGATGCTCACGAATGACTTCTTCGAGGACGCCCCAGATTTCTGGTTGCATCTTCTCAATCTTACGTTTGGCGTTCTTGATGTTCGACGCGATGCCGCGACCGACAAGTTCTTTCATCACGAACGGTTTGAAGAGTTCAAGGGCCATCTCTTTCGGTAGACCACATTGGTACATCTTCAAGTTTGGACCAACGACGATAACCGAACGTCCTGAATAGTCGACCCGTTTACCAAGAAGGTTTTGACGGAAACGACCTTGTTTCCCTTTCAACATGTGTGAAAGTGATTTAAGGGGACGGTTACCTGGTCCTGTGACCGGACGACCACGACGACCGTTGTCGATGAGGGCGTCAACCGCTTCTTGAAGCATACGCTTCTCGTTTTGCACGATGATGTTCGGCGCGCCGAGATCGAGCAAACGTTTGAGACGGTTGTTTCGGTTGATGACTCGACGATACAAATCGTTCAAGTCAGATGTCGCAAAGCGTCCACCGTCGAGCTGCACCATCGGGCGAAGCTCAGGCGGAATGACAGGAAGTACTTCGAGGATCATCCAATCTGGATCATTGCCTGATGTGAAGAATGCATCGAGCACTTCAAGGCGTTTGATCGCACGTGTACGACGCTGACCTTGAACTGTCTTCAATTCTTCGCGGAGTTCTCCGACTTCCTTCTCGAGTTGCACGTCTTGAAGGAGTGTGCGGATGGCTTCCGCACCCATGTCTGCTCTGAAGTCACTGCCGTATTTTTCACGGTAGAGACGGTATTCTTTTTCCGAGAGAAGTTGTTTCTTCTCAAGCGGAGTGTCACCTGGCTCCGTCACAACGTACGACGCGAAGTAGATTACTTCTTCGAGCGCACGTGGTGACATATCGAGAACAAGCCCCATTCGGCTTGGAATCCCTTTGAAGTACCAGATGTGCGAAACTGGTGCCGCGAGCTCGATATGGCCCATACGCTCGCGACGCACTTTCGCTTTCGTCACTTCAACGCCACAACGGTCACAAATGACTCCTTTATAACGGATTCGTTTGTATTTCCCGCAGTAGCATTCCCAGTCTTTCGTAGGACCGAAGATTCGTTCACAGAACAATCCGTCCTTCTCTGGTTTAAGTGTACGATAGTTGATCGTTTCCGGCTTTTTGACTTCCCCGTAAGACCACGAACGGATCTTCTCGGGTGAAGCCAAGCCGATTTTCATATATTCAAATCGATTAACATCTACCAAGGGGCCGACCTCCCTTTTCGCCTTATTCCTCTTCCGTAACAGTCGGTTGAACGACTTGTTCTAACGCCGATGTTGCGTTCGGGATGTTGTCGTCATCTTCATCTTTCATTTCAACTTCTTCATCGTCCGCAGACATCATCTTGACTTCCATACCGAGCGCTTGGAGCTCTTTGATCAAGACGCGGAACGACTCAGGAACGCCCGCTTTCGGAACGCTCTCACCTTTCACGATCGCCTCATATGCTTTCACACGGCCAACCGTGTCATCCGACTTGATTGTAAGAATCTCTTGGAGCGTGTAGGCTGCGCCGTACGCTTCAAGTGCCCATACTTCCATCTCACCGAAACGCTGTCCACCGAACTGTGCTTTACCACCGAGCGGTTGTTGCGTGACGAGCGAGTATGGTCCTGTCGAACGAGCGTGAAGTTTATCATCAACCATGTGCGCGAGTTTGATCATATACATGACACCGACCGAGACGCGGTTATCGAACGGTTCACCAGTACGACCGTCATAGAGACGAGTCTTGGCATCTTTGTCCATTCCAGCTTCTTCAATCGTTGCCCATACGTCTTCCTCACGCGCACCATCGAATACAGGTGTCGCCACTTTGATGCCGAGCTTTTTAGCCGCCATTCCAAGGTGGAGTTCGAGTACCTGACCGATGTTCATCCGTGATGGTACACCTAGTGGGTTAAGCATGATGTCAATCGGTGTGCCGTCCGGCATGTATGGCATGTCTTCTTCAGGGAGAATGCGCGAGATAACACCTTTGTTACCGTGACGTCCCGCCATCTTATCCCCTTCGTGAATCTTACGTTTTTGAACGATGTAGACACGAACCATTTGGTTCACGCCTGGTGAGAGTTCGTCACCGTTTTCACGATCGAACACTTTGACGTCCAAGATGATGCCGTCGCCGCCGTTTGGTACACGGAGTGACGTATCACGGACTTCACGTGCCTTCTCACCGAAGATTGCGTGCAAGAGACGCTCTTCCGCCGTCAATTCAGTCACACCTTTAGGCGTAACTTTACCGACGAGGATATCGCCATCCTTGACTTCCGCACCGATGCGGATAATCCCACGGTCGTCCAAGTTGCGAAGTGCGTCATCACCGACGTTTGGAATATCACGTGTGATTTCCTCAGGTCCGAGTTTCGTGTCGCGTGACTCTGATTCGTACTCTTCGATATGAATCGACGTGTACACATCATCTTTCACGAGGCGTTCACTCATGATGATCGCATCCTCATAGTTGTAACCGTCCCATGTCATGAAGGCGACGACGACGTTACGACCGAGCGCGAGCTCACCCATATCCATCGACGGTCCGTCAGCAAGGATTTCTCCTTTTTCGACACGGTCACCAGCAGCGATGATCGGCTTCTGGTTGTAGCATGTCCCTTGGTTCGAACGGACATACTTTTGAAGTTTGTAGCGGTCAAGGTCACCTGATACCTCAGAACCGTTCACGTCAGACGTGCGGCGGACTAAGATTTCGCGTGCTGTGACACGCTCGACGACACCTGGGAATTTCGCGATAATCGCGGCCCCAGAGTCTTTCGCTGACACGTACTCCATCCCAGTACCGATAATCGGTGAATCTGGTTGAAGAAGTGGTACAGCTTGACGTTGCATGTTCGCTCCCATGAGGGCACGGTTCGAGTCATCGTTCTCAAGGAACGGGATACATGCCGTCGCAGCAGAAACAACCTGTTTCGGCGAGACGTCCATGTAATCGACTCGGTTCGGCTCAACTGACAAGTTTTGTCCGCGGAAACGGCAAAGGACTTGTTCGTTGGCGAACCCGCCTTCTTCTGTGAGCGGCATGTTCGCCTGAGCGACGACGTAGAGATCTTCTTCATCCGCCGTCATATATTGAATCTCGCTCGTGACGAGACCTGTTTCAGGGTCGACTCGACGGTACGGAGCTTCAATGAAGCCGTACTCGTTTACTTTCGCATAAGACGAAAGCGAGTTGATGAGACCGATGTTTGGTCCCTCCGGCGTTTCGATTGGACACATCCGACCGTAGTGCGAATAGTGAACGTCTCGAACTTCGAAGCCGGCACGCTCACGTGTCAAACCACCCGGTCCAAGTGCAGAGAGACGACGCTTGTGCGTGAGCTCTGCGAGCGGGTTTGTTTGGTCCATGAACTGTGACAACTGCGAACTACCGAAGAACTCTTTAAGCGACGCAATAACTGGGCGAATGTTGATTAACGCCTGTGGTGTGATCGCGTTTTGATCTTGAATCGACATCCGTTCTTTAACGACACGTTCCATACGAGAAAGCCCGATCCGGAATTGGTTTTGGAGAAGTTCTCCGACTGAACGAAGACGACGGTTTCCTAAGTGGTCAATGTCATCTGTTGTTCCGACTTCGTGTAATAAGTTAAAGAAGTAGTTGATCGATGCGATGATATCAGCCGGTGTGATGTGTTTCACGCTGCGGTCGATATTGCCGTTACCGATAATGTTCAAGATACGCTCTCCATCTGGGTCATCTGGTGAGATTACTTTGATCGATTGAAGACCGAACGGTTCACCTTCAGCGACGCCGCCTGTCGGCTCAGCATCCATATAACCGAGGCCGTTCTCCAAGTGTGGAAGAACGCGGTCAAGGTTGCGACGATCGAGGACAGTTCCAGCTTCGGCGATGACTTCACCTGTTTCTGGGTCAACGAGCGTCTCGGCCAATTTTTGACCGAAGAGACGGTTTTTAAGATGAAGTTTTTTGTTCATCTTATAGCGACCGACGTTTGCAAGGTCGTAACGTTTTGGGTCGAAGAAACGAGAAACGAGAAGTGACTTCGCGTTCTCAACCGTTGGTGGTTCACCAGGGCGGAGACGCTCGTAAATTTCGATTAACGCTTTTTCTGTTGATTCTGTATTATCTTTTTCAAGGGTGTTACGAAGATACTCGTCATCCCCGAGAAGGTCGATAATCTCTTGGTCCGTACCGAAACCGAGGGCACGCAACAACACCGTTACCGGGATTTTGCGGGTACGGTCAATACGAACGTAAACGATATCTTTGGCATCTGTCTCAAGTTCGAGCCATGCACCACGGTTCGGAATAACAGTCGCTCCGAAGCCACGCTTACCGTTTTTATCGAGTTTCGCGTTGTAATAAACGCTTGGTGAACGAACGAGCTGGGAAACGATAACGCGTTCTGCACCGTTAATGATAAACGTTCCCGATTCTGTCATGAGCGGGAAATCCCCCATGAACACTTCTTGTTCTTTGAGCTCACCTGTCTCTTTGTTTTGCAAACGTACTTTTACGCGCAATGGCGCAGAGTAAGTTACGTCTCGCTCCTTCGACTCATCGATCGAATACTTCGGCTCACTGAGCGAATAGTCGATGAACTCGAGCACGAGGTTTCCGGTGAAGTCGGAGATTGGCGAAATGTCCGTAAACATCTCTTTCAATCCTTCACGCAAGAACCACTCGTAAGAAGCAGTTTGAATTTCAATCAAATTCGGAAGCTCTAATACCTCACTGATACGGGCAAAGCTTCTTCTCTGACGGTGACGACCGTACTGAACAAGTTGACCAGTCAACTGATTCACCTCTCAGACCCCCAATTCTCTATCGAATTTTTCGGGCGTAATAATCGAACATTGTCATTGAATGTCGCCTCTTTTCCGCGTCTAAAAAGCGGCAAACGCGGCAGTTCAAAGCGAATTCCATTCCAATGGCATTTTATAATGTTAGCATATACGTTATAGCGAGTCAACAAGACTTCACCGTTTGTCAAGAGCGAATTGCCCGGAAAATGAAATAGCCCTTTTCTTTCGCAACCGTCTCGACTTGACCGAACACATCTTCAAGCAACTTCTTGGCAGAAGGCGCTCCTTGTTTCTTTTGAATAACGACGTAGAGCGCTCCACCTACGACAAGGTGTGTATACGCATCGCGCAAAATCGTGTGGACCACTTGCTTCCCGGCCCGAATCGGCGGATTGGTCACGATTGCGGCGAACTGTTCATCACCGACTCCGTCATAAGCGTGGCTGAGTCGCGTCTCAATCGTCACCCCATTTTGGGCGGCGTTTTGCTCTGACAAGGCAAGCGCTCGCTCGTTCACGTCGACGAGGAGTGCTTCACGCCCAGAGGCGTCGGCAAGCGAGATCCCCATCGGACCGTAGCCGCAGCCCACATCTAAAATGCGTCCTTCAACATCAGGCACTTCAAATGATTCGATTAAGAGACGTGACCCAAAATCGACCGATCCTTTCGAGAACACGCCGCGGTCCGAGGTGAAGCGATATGTCTTCCCTCGCAACTCAAACGTCCATGTCTCAGGGGCACTTTTCGAACTAGGGTCGTTCGTATAGTAATGATCTCCCATGCATTGAACCTCCTAACCCACTCTTCAAGGAAATAAAAGAAGCTCGCCATAGCGAGCTTCTATAGGTTGTAGAAGTAAAAGTTAGATTACTTAACTTCGACAGTTGCGCCAGCTTCTTCAAGCTTAGCTTTGACTGCGTCTGCATCTTCTTTAGAAACGCCTTCTTTGACTGGAGCTGGAGTTCCGTCAACGAGTGCTTTCGCTTCTTTAAGACCGAGGCCTGTAAGTTCACGTACCGCTTTGATGACGTTGATTTTACCAGCGCCAGCGTTTGTGAGGATTACGTCGAATTCAGTTTGCTCTTCAGCTACTGCTGCGCCTGCACCTGCAACTGCTACTGGAGCTGCTGCTGATACGCCGAATTCTTCTTCGATTGTTTTTACGAGTTCGTTAAGTTCGAGAACCGTCATTGATTTGAGGTCTTCGATGAATTGCTCTTTGTTGAAAGCCATTATGGTTTTCCTCCTTTGATGTTGTAAAGATTGGTTTTTGTTACGCTACGAGACAAAAATTAAGCAGTTTGCTCTTCTTTTTGTTCTGCGATTGCGTTTGTTGCGACTGCGAGCCCACGGATTGGAGCTTGAAGTACGCTGAGAAGCATCGAGAGAAGACCTTCGCGTGATGGAAGTTCTGCAAGGGCTTTAACTTCTTCAAGTGAAGAAACTTTGCCTTCGATGATTCCGCCTTTCAATTCGAGCGCTTTGTGCTCTTTCGAGAAGTCGTTCAAGATCTTCGCTGGAGCTACAACGTCTTCGTTCGAGAACGCGATTGCTGTAGGGCCAGTGAAGACTTCGTCAAGACCTTCGAAGTTCGACTGAACTGCTGCGCGGCGAAGAAGACCGTTTTTGTATACTTTGAACTCGATTCCAGCGTCACGGAGTGATTTACGGAGTGTAGTCACTTCTTCAACTGTAAGTCCACGGTAGTCAACAACGATTGTCCCAACGCTTGCTTGCATTTTCTCAGCGATTTCATCGACGAGTGCCGATTTCTGAGATACGATTTTTTCGCTTGCCATGTGTTTGCACCTCCTAGTCAATTCTTATACCGGACGAGAGGCTGCTCTTCAAAAAGAAATCCCTCGTATGAAGACATACGAGGGCGTAATTGTTTGAAAGTAAACCTGTGACAACAGGCTCAAGTTCGAGCAAAGACACCTCGGAAGGGTTTACGGACCGATGTCCACCTTCTGTCTACGGTAATCCAACATATTCGGTTGAACGTGTATTACTTTAACAGCGGTATCACACGTTGTCAACAGTTTATTTCAAGTAGATTACTTGATGAAGTCGGCAGTCGCGACACGGATCCCAGGACCCATTGTCGAAGAAAGCGCGATGTTTTTAAGGTAAGTTCCTTTTGCAGTAGCAGGCTTCACTTTCATGAGCGTCTCGATGATTGTCTCGATGTTCTCAGTAAGTTTAGTTGCTTCAAACGATTTCTTACCAACTGGTACGTGGATGTTACCGGCTTTGTCAACGCGGTACTCTACTTTACCAGCTTTGATGTCCGCGATTGCTTTCGTCACGTCGAACGTAACTGTGCCTGTTTTCGGGTTAGGCATGAGGCCTTTTGGTCCGAGAACGCGACCAAGTTTACCAACTTCGCCCATCATGTCAGGTGTCGCAACGATAACATCGAAGTCGAACCATCCTTGTTGGATTTTAGTGATGAACTCAGAGTCACCGACATAGTCAGCGCCAGCCGCTTCAGCTTCTTTAACTTTTTCGCCTTTTGCGAAGACGAGAACTTTTTGTGTTTTACCAGTACCGTGTGGAAGTACGACGGCACCGCGGATTTGTTGGTCCGCTTTCTTCGGATCTACGCCGAGACGGACAGCAACTTCGATTGTTTCATCGAATTTAGCAGTAGCTGTTTTTTGAACGAGTTCAACGGCCTCAGTGAGTTCGTATGACTTCATGCGATCAACAAGCTTAGCTGCTTCTTGGTGTTTTTTACCCATGATTCTTTTCCTCCTTGTGGTTAGCGGAATTTCCTCCCACATAATGAAGGGATTGAAGGTGAGCATAATATTCACCGACAATCCCAGAGACTAATAAATTAGTCTTCGATTACAATACCCATACTACGCGCAGTACCTTCAACCATAAGCATCGCTGTTTCAACAGACGACGCGTTAAGGTCAGGCATTTTAAGTTCAGCGATTTCGCGAACTTTATCACGCTTAACCGTTGCTACCTTCTTACGGTTTGGTTCACCAGAACCGCTCTCGATACCAGCAGCTTTCTTCAAAAGAACTGCAGCTGGTGGAGTTTTCGTAATGAATGTAAACGAACGATCTTCGTATACCGTAATGACTACAGGAATAATCAATCCGGCTTGGTCTTGTGTACGAGCGTTGAACTCTTTACAGAATCCCATGATGTTAACACCTGCTTGACCAAGTGCTGGTCCTACTGGTGGTGCTGGGTTAGCTTTACCAGCTGGGATTTGAAGTTTAACGAGTTTAGTAACTTTTTTCGCCACGAGACACACCTCCTTAAGTCTAAAATGTGGTTTCTTGGACGTTGTGCGCCCTCCCACTCAATCTATTAGGTCGAGTTTGTACCGAAATAAAGCACAACATCAAACATTTCCGATTGTACCATCCGTTCCCGAGAATGGCAAGTGGGTTTAGTTAATTTTCTGAACTTGTTCAAAATCAAGTTCAATTTTTGTTTCACGGCCGAACATGTCAACGACAACTTTGAGCTTCTCTTTCTCGGTTTCGATTTCATCAATCGTACCTTCAAAGTTCTCAAATGCGCCTTCTTTGACACGGACGAGGTCGCCGAGTTCGTAGTTGTAACGATCTTTCTTCTCGATGAGACCCATCTGTGACAATACGTTCGTCACTTCGTCCGGTTGAAGCGGAATCGGCTTAGCGCCGCCACCCGTCGAACCGAGGAAGCCGGTGACGTTCGGTGTGTTCCGAACGACATACCATGAATCATCCGTCATGATCATTTCGACGAAGACGTAACCTGGGAAGCTTTTCACTTCTTTTTCTTTAATCTTCTTCTCGCCACTCTTGAGAGTGACTTCTTCTTGCGTTGTTTCAGTCGGAACGAGGACGCGGAAAATTTTATCTTCCATGTTCATCGAACCGATTCGACGTTCTAGGTTTTCTTTGACGTTGTTTTCAAATCCAGAATACGTCTGGACAACAAACCATTGTTTCTCCACGGCTTTCACCTCTTTCCTTAGTTAATCAATAGGTTGACGAGATAACTGACACCAGTATCTACGCCGAACACGAACAGGCCGACCACGACGACCGTCGCGATGACCGTGATGGTATATTTTGTGAGCTCTTTACGAGTCGGCCAACTCGTTTTCTTTAACTCTTTCCATACATCGCGCAAAAAGTTCATGATAGCTTCCTCCTACGTTGAATGCCAATCTACGTTACTTTGATTCTCGATGTGTCGTATGTGCATTGCAACGACGACAGAACTTTTTCAGTTCGAGCCGCGTCGTCACGTCGTCTTGCTTAACGGTCGAATAACCGTTCGACCCGCAATCCGAACACGCGAGACTTACTTTCTTTGCCATTCATAAGCGCCCCTTTCGACAGCTCTCCCACTAAAAAAGAGCGAAAAAAAAACGCCTCCTGTAAATGGCGTCTACGGACAAGGCGCTGCCTTAAAAGTATCACATAGGAGGCTTGCGGTCAATATCGGTTAGCTCGTCAGCGTTTTGACGTCGACATGCCGCTCAAACTTTTTCTTCACGCGCTGTAACGCGTTATCAATCGACTTCACGTGACGGTCGAGGTCGTCTGAGATTTCTTGATACGAACGGCCGTCCAAATAAAGACGTAACACTTTTCGTTCCAAGTCACTCAGGAGCTCTTCCATCTTTTCTTCCATGAACAGTTGCTCTTCACGCGTGACGAGCAAATCTTGCGGGTCTGTCGGATGCGGCGGCAAAATCACATCAAGAAGCGTCCGGTCCGACTCGTCGTCAAAAATCGGCTTATCGAGCGAGACGTAAGAGTTGAGCGGAATATGTTTTTGACGCGTCGCCGTTTTAATGGCGGTGATCATTTGACGCGTGATGCACATCTCAGCAAAACTTTTGAACGAAGCGAGCCGTTCGTCCCGATAGTCCCGAACCCCTTTATACAGACCGATCATCCCTTCTTGGACGATATCCTCGTGGTCGGCACCGATTAAAAAATAAGACCGTGCCTTCGCCCGAACGAAATATCGGTAACGTTCAATCAAAAACTCAAGAGCGTCGCTATCCCCTTCGTTACGCGCAAGAAAGACGAGCTCTTCGTCGGACATGTTTTCAAACTGCTCGTATGGCCATCCGTTCATGTTTCCTACCCCCCGGCGATTGATGAACTTATGTAAGTTTGTGCTCTCATTATAGGCGCCGTTTAAAACGACCGTCAAATAAAATTCTAAAAATTCCGTCAATTACAATTCGTGTAACTCATACATGTAATAGTATACAACATTTCTTTCCAAAAAAATGTCAAATTAAAAACAAAGACGAGTCCATTTCATGAACTCGTCCGTGAGTTTCGTCACCGCTTCATTTACGACGACGAATTTCTTCCAATCGGGCCCGCACATCTGGCGTGAGGTCGATTGTTTTTCGGTTGGATCGGTCCTGCTCAAGCGCCGACCGCTCTTGGGCGATTAACTGCTGCGCTTGTTTCCAATCTTTGAGCAGTTCGGCCGCGGGCACGCGGAGGGCGCCTTGACCGAAGATGACCCATTGCTCGGTGAAATCGTTCGTCGCGACGAATAACGTGACGAGACGATCATCGACGAGTTCATGGGCCCGCCGCTCAATCCATTCGTCCGCGGTCTCGTTCTCTTTCGTGTAGATGACCGCGATCCGACTCTGTTTCGCTTTCGACTCTCGTCCATAACGCATATGCGCATCGAAGACAATCGTCACTTCACGACCTGTGACCGCCTGATACTCGGCCATCGCTTCAATCAAGTCGGTACGTGCCTTCTCAAAATCGATGTCGCGCAGTTTGCGAAGGTGTGGCCAAGCGCCAATGATGTTATACCCATCCACGAGGAGCAGTTCCCGTTTCTTGATACTCATGACAATGGGTTACGTGAGCGGTGCACTTCATACAATAGAAGCGCGGCCGCGACCGAGGCGTTCAGCGATGTGACATGACCAACCATCGGCATATGGACGAGGAAGTCACACGACTCCCGCACGAGGCGGCTCATCCCTTTGCCCTCACTACCGATGACAACGACGAGCGGCATGTTCCCATCGAGGCGGCGATAATCTTGGCTCTCGCTCGCGTCCGTCCCGACGACCCATAGTCCTTTCTCTTTCAACTCTTCAAGCGTCCGCGTCAAGTTCGTGACGCGTGCGACCGGGATATACTCAATCGCACCCGTCGAGGCTTTCGCCACCGTCTGCGTCAATCCAACCGAGCGGCGCTTCGGAATGATGATTCCGTGGGCTCCGACCGCATCCGCCGTCCGAAGAATCGAACCGAGGTTGTGCGGGTCTTCGAGCTCATCGAGCAAGATGAAGAGCGGCGTTTCACCTTTCGACTCAGCGAGTGCGAACATGTCTTCAACCGACTTATATTCGTAAGCGGCGACCGCGGCGACAACGCCTTGGTGATGTTCACTGCCGGCCATCTTCTCGAGTTTCGTCTTCGGGACGAATGAGATTTGGACCGACGCCTCGTTAGCCATCCCGATGATTTGGGCGAGTGGCCCTTTCTGTTGGCCTTCCATGATGAAGACCTTGTTCATGTCACGTCCGCTCCGGAGTGCTTCCATGACCGGGTTGCGCCCGTATAAAAAATCGATTCCTTCTTCCATCACATCGACTTCTTGGTAGTCCGGCCGTTCTAGTTTCTGACGTTGCGGACGGTCGTTCCGTTCACCACGTGGACGGTCATTCCGTTCGCCGCGTGGGCGGTCATTCCGTTCGCCGCGTGGACGATCGAATGAGCGTTGCTCCCTTGCTCCGTCATGTCGTTTCGAATGACTCGGTTTCGAGCCATGCGAACGCTTGTTCGATGAGTTCTTCAAGACGATCCCTTCTTTCCATTAGATATGTGTAACCAATCAATGCTTCGAACGCGGTCGAGTAGCGATACGTATGAACATCTGTCCGCTTTGGGATTGAACCAGATTTCGCGTTCTTCCCGCGGCGGACAACGGCCGTTTCATCTTCGCTCAAGATGCCTGTCTCGAGCCAGTGGGTCACGACCCCAGCCTGGGCGGCCGCATTTACGTAGCGGATGGCGCCGCGGTGGAGATCGTTCGGCTTCGTCATCCCTTGTCCGAGCAGTCGTTTGCGTACCGCCATCTCATAGACGGCGTCCCCCATATAGGCGAGGGCGAGAGCGTTCAGTTGAGGAGCCTGTTGCTTCATAACCGCTTCCACCGCACCCCTTGGGCCGTATCTTCGAGTTGAATGTTCTGGTCTTTCAAGAGGTCACGAATCTCATCGGCACGCGCGAAGTTTCGCTCCGCCCGGGCCGTGTTCCGCTCTTGAATCAATTGATCGATTTCCGCGTCAAGCAGTTCCACTTCGTTCGCAATCGTTAAACCGAGCACGCCCGTCAACTCTTCGAACAGGGCGATCACGTGTTCCAACGTCGTTTTCGAGACGTGGTCCGCCTTTGCGTAGATATTGGCTTCACGCGCCAAGTCGAATAAGACCGTCACCGCGTTCGCCGTATTGATATCATCATCCATCGCTTCGATGAACGTGGTTTTAATTGTCGCGAGCTTGCGTTCCATCGCTTCACTCGGTTCTTCAAGACCAGCTGTGACCGACAGGCGGTACGCGACGTTTTGGTATGCTTCCTTGATGCGATCCCATCCGTTCGCCGCTTGTTCAATCAACTCACGACTGTAGTTGATCGGATGGCGATAATGGACCGACAACATGAAGAAGCGGAGCACCATCGCATCGACTTCTTTCAACGCCTCATGGACGAGTAGGAAGTTGCCGAGCGATTTGGACATCTTCTCGTTCTCGATATTGATGAATCCGTTATGCAGCCAATAGTTGGCGAACTTCGTATGGTTGCACGCCTCCGATTGGGCAATCTCGTTCTCGTGGTGCGGGAACTTCAAGTCATGGCCCCCGGCGTGAATGTCGATCGTCGTGCCAAGGTGTTTTTTCGCCATCGCTGAACACTCGATGTGCCAGCCTGGACGACCTTGTCCCCATGGACTCTCCCATGCCGGCTCACCTGGTTTCGCGGCTTTCCACAAGACGAAATCGAGCGGGTCTTCTTTCTTTTCCCCGACGTCGACACGTGATCCCGCGCGTAAGTCTTCAATCGACTGCTGGCTCAATTTGCCATACGTCTCAAACTTACGCGTCCGGAAATAGACGTCCCCGCCTGCTTCATACGCAAAGTCCTGCGTCTCGAGTTCGCGGATGAATGTGATAATCTCTTCCATCGTGTCCGTGACACGTGGATGGACGTCCGCCGGCAATACGTTCAAAGCACCCGTGTCTGCCAAATACGCGTCGATATACCGATTCGTCAACGTACCGACGTCTTCTCCGAGCTCATTGGCGGTCCGAATGATTTTATCGTCGACATCTGTAAAGTTGAGGACGTATTTGACGTCATAGCCTCGATACGTCAAGTAGCGGCGGACCGTATCAAAGGCAATCGCTGGACGAGCATTGCCGACGTGAATGTAATTGTAAACGGTCGGTCCACATACATACATCGACACTTTCCCAGGTACGATTGGTACAAACGGCTCTTTTTTATTCGTGAGGCTGTTGTAAAACTGAATCATGTGTATTCTCCTCCATCCGTTTCTCTAATGAAGCAAGTTTGTCTTCTAGCTGAGCGACGGCACGTTCCAGCCGCTCTTGGCACTCGCGGTCCGGGTCGGGGAAGCGGTGATCGAGATCATGCTGCTTAACCCGTTCGCCGTTCCGGATGACGACCCGGCCTGGAATCCCGACGACCGTCGAGTCGGATGGGACGTCTTTTAAAACGACAGAACTCGCCCCGATTTTGACGCAATCGCCAATCGTGATATTGCCGAGCACTTTCGCCCCGGCAGAGATGAGGACATCATTCCCGATCGTCGGGTGACGTTTCCCTTTCTCTTTTCCCGTTCCGCCGAGCGTCACGCCCTGATAAATCGTTACATTGTTACCGATAATCGCCGTCTCACCAATGACGATGCCAAACCCGTGATCGATAAAGAGACGTTCACCGATGACCGCACCGGGATGAATCTCAATTCCCGTCAACCAACGGCTCGTCTGCGCGATTAACTTCGCCATTAACTTGACTTTGCGCGTCCATAGACCGTGCGCGATTCGATGTGCCCACAGGGCGTGTAACCCTGGATAGGTCAAGACGACCTCTATTTTTGATCTTGCGGCCGGGTCGAGTTCGAGCACGTTTCGTATATCGGCGCTCACACTTTTCCAAAATCCCATAATTGTTCTCCTTTTCCATATCAAAAACAAAGACGCCCCTGTGCCAAGGCACAGAGACGCCGTAAGCGCGGTTCCACTCTGTTTGGGAAAGTTCCCCTCTCATGTCTCGTTAACGCCGAGTCGCGGTCCCGACTACGTATCGCCGGAACGGCTCCGAGGTGCACTTCGACGGGGGACGCTTCTAGAACTTCCAGCCTAGGTTCTAGTCTCTGTTAAGTGTCATACCGCTTACTTTCCTCATCGTTGCCTTTAAGCTAATAATGTTGTGAGACGTGCCAAGACACGCTCTTTGCCAATTAGTGAAATGGCGTTCGGAAGCTCTGGTCCGTGCGTCTGCCCGGTCGTCGCGACCCGGATCGGCATGAACAAGTTCTTTCCTTTTTGGCCAGTCGCCTTTTGTGTCGCTTTCGTCGCTGCTTTGACGGCTTCCGGTGTGAAGTCTTCGATTGCTTCAAGTTGAGCCTTGAATTCGGCGAGGACAGCCGGTACCGTTTCTCCAGCGAGGACCGCATTGGCCTCTTCGTCGTATTCGACCTCGTCTTTAAAGAACAGGTCCGTCAACGTCACGATTTCAGCACCGTGTGTCATTTGTTCTTTATAGAGGGCGATCAACGCTGTCGCCCAATCGGCTTGTTCTATCGACAAGGCGTTCGGTAAACGTCCTGCTTCTTGTAAGAATGGTAAACTGAGTGCCACCACTTCGTCAAGCGAAGCCTGTTTCATATAGACGCTGTTGATCCAAGCAAGCTTCTGTTGGTCAAAGACGGCCGGGCTCTTCGACAAACGACTCGCATCAAACATCTCGATGAACGCTTCTTTCGTGAAGATCTCCTCTTCTCCGACCGGCGACCAACCGAGGAGCGAGATGAAGTTAAAGAGTGCCCCTGGAAGGTATCCGAGATCAGCGTATTGTTCGATAAACTGAATAATCGACTCATCACGCTTCGATAACTTCTTATGGTTCTCGTTATAAATCAATGTCATATGACCAAACGCCGGATAGTCCCAACCGAGAGCGTCATAGACCATCATCTGTTTCGGTGTGTTAGCGATATGATCATCCCCGCGCAACACGTGGCTGATTTTCATCAAGTGATCGTCGACGACGACAGCGAAGTTATACGTCGGGATGCCGTCCTGTTTGACGATGACCCAGTCTCCGAAGTCTTTCGACTCGAACGAGACGTCGCCTTTGACGACATCAGTCCACTTATATGTGACCGACTCTGGTACACGAATCCGAATCGACGGTTTACGTCCTTCGGCTTCGAACGCAGCTTGCTCTTCGTCGCTCAAGTTACGATGTGCACCCGAATACCGCGGTGCTTCGCCGCGTGCGATTTGAGCCTCACGCTCCGCCTCGAGTTCTTCAGACGTCATATAGCATTTATAGGCGAGTCCGTTGTCCATCAACTCGTTCACGTATTTATTGTAAAGGTCGAGTCGTTCCATTTGGAAGTAAGGACCATGATCGCCGCCGCGACCTGGACCTTCATCCCAATCGATTCCGAGCCATTCCAAATACTTCATCTGACTCTCGACACCGTTTTCCACGTTCCGCTTTTGGTCCGTGTCCTCGATTCGGAGAATCATCTTCCCGCCGGCATGGCGAGCATACAAATAGTTAAATAGCGCGGTCCGGGCGTTCCCAATATGAAGGTGACCCGTCGGACTCGGCGCATAGCGTACGCGCACTTCACTCATAATATTTCCACCTTTCTTCTCTTCTGCCCAAATAGTATACCACTTTTGTCAAGCGCGGTTGAGCAGGATGACCGCCTGGGCGGCAATTCCTTCTTCACGTCCGGTGAAGCCTAGCTTTTCAGTCGTCGTCGCTTTGACGTTCACTTGGCTGATGTCCGCTTCGAGCAACTCGGCGATGACCGCTCGCATATCGTCGATGTACGTGCGAAGCTTCGGCCGCTCCGCCATCACTGTCGCATCGACGTTGCCGAGCACATAGCCTTCCGCTTTGACGAGTTGCCAGACGTGCTGCAACAACACTTTCGAGTCCGCGTCCTTAAATTCCGGGTCCGTATCCGGGAAATGCTTGCCGATATCCCCCGCCGCAATCGCTCCGAGCGCTGCATCGGCAATCGTATGCAACAAGACGTCCGCATCCGAGTGGCCAAGCAGGCCGCGGTCGTGTGGAATCTCGATTCCCCCTAAAATGAGCGGACGCCCTTCGGCGAACGCATGTACATCAAATCCTTGTCCGATTCTCATCGATAGTCCTCCTTCGTTAAAATCGCTTCACCAAATAATAAATCTTCCGGGGTCGTCATTTTAATGTTGTGGTAATCCCCCGGGATAATCATCACCCGTTGCCCGGTCCATTCGAATAGACTGGCATCATCCGTCCCGATAAAACGAGCAGCTTCTGCCCGCTCATGGGCGGCTTGAATGGCGCCTGCCGGAAACGCTTGGGGCGTCTGCGCCAACCATAGTGCCTCACGCGGCACCGTCTGCGTGATGTGTCCGTCCGTCACTTGTTTCACCGTATCTTTGACCGGAACAGCGAGAATCGCCCCTGCCGTCTTGGCCGCTTCGGCGATGGCATGAAGTTGGTCAAGGCGCACAAATGGCCGTGCCCCGTCATGAATCAAGACGACATCTTCGGGATTGACGACTTGCAATCCGGCTCGAACGCTCTGTTGTCGTTCTTCCCCACCCGTCACATATGTAATCGGGGTTTGGACATGACGCAACTGCTGCTCGAACCACGCTTGCTCCTCAGGACGCACCGCGAGCACGATGCGCGCGCACCACGCATCTCTCGCGAACGCTGACACGGTCCAGACGATAATCGGTTTTCCTTGCAGCGTCAGCATCAACTTATTCTCATCGGCTCCCATCCGCTTTCCTTTTCCTGCGGCCGGAATGACAACCGTATAGCGTACCATTCCATTCACCCCTTTTCGCGAAAAAAGAGAGCGCCGATGCGTCTCTTTTTCCACTTATTTATTCAGGACGAGCAAAAATCATGCGGCCAGCCGACGTCTGAAGCACGCTCGTGACGACAACGGGTAACGTCTTCGAGATCAGCTTGCGCCCACCTTCAACGACGACCATCGTGCCATCTTCGAGATAGGCGACACCTTGATTTTGTTCTTTTCCTTCTTTAATGACCGTCACGACCATCTCTTCTCCTGGAATGACGATCTGTTTGACCGAGTTGGCCAAATCGTTAATGTTCAATACTGGGACGTTCCGAACTTCACACACTTTGTTCAAGTTGTAGTCGTTCGTGACGACGATGCCTTTTTTCAATTCGGCCAACTTGATCAATTTGATATCCACTTCGGCGACGTCTTCAAAATCCCCATCATAGATTTCCACTTCGATCCGATCGTTGTCTTGTAACTCTTTTAAAATATCAAGACCGCGACGGCCCCGGTTACGCTTCAGCGTATCCGACGAGTCCGCAATATATTGAAGCTCACCGATGACGAACTGCGGCACGATGAGTGTCCCTTCGATGAAACCGGTCTTCGAGATATCAGCGATTCGACCATCGATGATGACGCTCGTATCCAAAATTTTATCGTTAGAGCGGCGCAATGGTTCCGCGGCCGGCTTCTCTCGTTCACTTTTGACGAACAGTTTAATCCATTCATTCCGCTTCCGGTAACCGACGGCAAAGCCGAAGTAACCGAACAGAGCGGTCACAAAAATCGGTACAATCTTGCTGAGCAAGAAGATATTCGTCACTTCTAACGAGACGCTGATCAAAAAGGCGATCAACAAACCAATAATCAATCCGATCGAGCCAAACAAAATATCGCCGACCGGCAAACGGACAAGCCGTTCTTCGATAAAACGGATAAATTTAACGACCCCATCGGTCAAGAATAAACTAAGAATGAAGAAGATAAGTCCACCAATCAAACTAGCAACGTAAGGAATCGTCAACCAAGCCGGTACACTCACACCAAGGTCGCCTAATAGCAACATCGCTTCGATAATTCCAAACCAACCGACGACGAGTCCGATCAATATAAATCCGATTCGTACAGCAATCTTCACTCATTCCACCTCCTTCATTATGAATTAAAATTTCAAGAAATTAACACTTTCATTGTAACACGGTTCTTTTGAAAGCGTTCGTTACAAAGCGTTAAAAACTGCCGGAAGCGCCCCGTCAGAACGGGATAGCGAGTTGGAGCGCTTCATCGACAGTACTGACACCGACGACATCGATACCAGGCGGGGCTGTCCAGCCCCCGAGGTTGTTTTTCGGAATGATGGCCCGGGTGAAACCAAGCTTGGCCGCTTCAGCGACACGTTGCTCAATCCGTGACACCCGCCGTACCTCACCGGTCAATCCGACTTCGCCGATACATACATCCGTCGGACGGGTCGGACGGTCCCGGAAGCTTGATGCGATCGAAATACAGATGGCCAAGTCGATGGCCGGTTCGTCCAATTTGACGCCCCCGGCCGCCTTCAAATAAGCGTCTTGCGTTTGGAGCAAGAGACCTGAACGCTTCTCGAGCACGGCCATGAGAAGGGCGACCCGGTTCTGGTCAATCCCGGTCGCCATCCGGCGCGGGTTCCCGAACGAGGTCGGCGAGATGAGTGCCTGTAACTCGACGAGCACGGTCCGCGTCCCTTCCATCGATGCGACGACGGTGGAGCCCGAGACGCCAGCAGTTCGTTCTTCCAAGAAGATTTCAGACGGGTTGAGCACTTCTTCGAGCCCGCCTTCTTTCATTTCAAAGATGCCAATCTCGTTCGTCGAACCGAACCGGTTTTTGACGGCACGTAAAATTCGGAACGTATGGTGACGCTCCCCTTCGAAGTAAAGGACCGCATCCACCATGTGCTCGAGCAGACGAGGACCGGCAATCGAACCTTGTTTCGTCACGTGACCGACGATAAAGACAGCCACTCCTCGCGTTTTAGCGATTTTCATGAGCGCTGCCGTACATTCCCGGACTTGGGCGACACTACCTGGCGCCGATTGGATTTCATCCATATAAACGGTTTGAATCGAGTCGATGATGACGAACCCCGGTTCTTCTTCATCGATGACTCGTTCAATCATCAACATGTCCGTCTCTGCGAGGACATATAAGTCTTCAGTCGGCAGACCGAGCCGTTCGGCTCGGAGTTTCGTCTGTTTGAGCGATTCTTCCCCGGAAATATAGAGCACTTTCCGTCCACTATGAGCCAAATGGGCACTCACTTGGAGGAGAATCGTCGACTTCCCGATTCCCGGGTCCCCACCGACGAGGACGAGCGAGCCTGGGACAATACCGCCACCGAGCACCCGGTCAAACTCTTGACTGTTCGTATGGACGCGCGTCTCTTCTTGCGACACGACGTCCGACAGACGTTCTGGCTTCAACTGTCTCGAGGAGCTATGGACGAATGCGGCTCCCCGCTTCGCCTTTTTCTCTTCGACAAATTCTTCGACGAGCGTATTCCACTCGTTACAACCTGGGCAACGTCCCATCCATTTTGCGGATTCGTATCCGCATGACTGACATACGTACTTCGTTTTAATTTTTGCCATGATGTTCCTTTCCGTCTAAAAAAGCCCCCTCACACGAGAGAGGGAGCCTTGTAGTTACTGAACGACACCTTCATTACGGACGACGAATTCGCCATCCTGTACATCGAGCGCCACTTTGCTGCCTTTTGTAATGCTGCCACTGAGCATCGATTCTGAGAGTCGGTCCTCAACCTCACGCTGGAGCGCACGGCGGAGTGGACGAGCCCCGTATTCCGGATCGTACCCGACTTCGGCGATTTTCTCGAGCGCCGATTCCGTCAAGCTGAAATCAATCCCTTGTTCTCCGAGACGTTTTGTAAGTGTCTCGGCCATAAGTTTGACGATTTCTTGGATGTGTTCTTTTTGGAGCGAGTGGAAGACGGTAATCTCGTCAATCCGGTTCAAGAACTCGGGACGGAACGCCTTCTTCAACTCTTCCATAACTTTATCTTTCATTTCCGTATATTCACGCTTCACATCATCTTCAACGGTGAACCCGACATACTTGTTCCGTTTGAGCGCTGCTGCACCGACGTTTGACGTCATGATGATGACCGTGTTCCGGAAGTCTACCGTACGCCCTTTCGAGTCAGTCAAGCGACCGTCATCGAGCACTTGGAGCAAGATGTTGAACACTTCAGGGTGAGCCTTTTCAATCTCATCAAGCAAGATGACCGAATATGGCTTGCGGCGAACCTTCTCTGTCAATTGACCGCCTTCTTCATAACCAACGTAACCTGGAGGCGATCCAACGAGACGACTCGTCGCGTGTTTCTCCATGTACTCCGACATGTCGATTCGGATGATGGCGTCTTCGTCACCGAACAACGCTTCAGCCACAGCCCGAGCCAACTCGGTTTTCCCGACACCAGTTGGTCCAAGGAAGACGAACGAACCAATCGGACGTTTCGGATCTTTCAATCCGGCACGAGCCCGGCGAATCGCCCGCGAAATCGATTTGACAGCCTCATCTTGACCGATGACTCGGCCGTGGAGAATCGATTCGAGTTTGAGGAGACGATCTGTCTCTTCTTCGGCAATCTTCGTCACCGGTACACCTGTCCAGTTGGCGACGACTTGCGCGATATCTTCTTTCGTTACTTCGAGTTTTTCGTTCCCTTGCTTATTCTGCCATTCCGATTTGAGCTGTTCGAGTTCATCTCGAAGTTTCTGCTCGGTATCGCGTAGTGAGGCAGCCTTCTCGAACTCTTGACTCTGTACAGCCGAATCTTTTTCTTTACGAATCGACTCAAGACGAGCCTCGAGTTCTTTCAAGTTTGGCGGTGCCGTGAATGAGCGAAGTCTTACTTTCGAAGCAGCCTCATCGACGAGGTCAATCGCTTTATCTGGAAGGAAACGGTCCGAGATGTAGCGGTCCGAGAGAACGACGGCCTCATGAATCGCTTCATCTGTGATTGTGACGCGATGGTGCGCCTCGTAACGGTCACGTAACCCGAAGAGAATTTGTTCTGCCTCATCCGTCGTCGGTTCATTGACTTGAATTGGTTGGAAGCGACGTTCGAGCGCGGCATCCTTCTCGATATATTTACGATACTCATCGAGTGTCGTCGCACCAATACATTGAAGTTCGCCACGTGCGAGTGACGGTTTCAAGATATTCGATGCATCGATGGCGCCTTCTGCACCCCCAGCACCAATTAACGTATGCAACTCGTCAATGAAAAGAATGACGTTCCCAGCTTGGCGAATCTCATCCATCACTTTTTTCAAACGATCTTCAAATTCACCGCGGTACTTCGTTCCAGCGACGAGTGTACCCATATCCAGCACCATGACGCGCTTATTCCGAAGTGTTTCCGGTACTTCATTGTTGATGATCTGTTGGGCGAGCCCTTCGACGACTGCCGTCTTCCCGACCCCTGGTTCCCCGATGAGGACCGGGTTGTTTTTCGTCCGGCGTGATAACACTTCGATGACACGTTGAATTTCGCCTGAGCGACCGATGACCGGATCAAGACGGGATTCTCGCGCTTGCTGTGTCAAATCACGAGCTAAGCCGTCAAGCGTCGGTGTAGCAGCACTTGTACCTGGTTGTGATGCATTAGCTGACGACTCAGTGTTTCCTAAGAGCTGGAGCACTTGCTGACGCGCCTTCGTCAAGCTGATCCCAAGGTTGTTCAAGACTCGAGCTGCTACCCCTTCTCCTTCGCGAATGACGCCGAGGAGAATGTGTTCAGTCCCGACATAAGAGTGACCAAGTTTCCGTGCTTCATCCATCGATAGCTCAATCACTTTTTTCGCACGTGGCGTATAGTGAATCGTCGATCCGTTTTCTGAACCTCGTCCGATGAGTGCCTCCACTTCTTGCTGAATCTTTTCAGACGTAAGTCCGAGAGCGAACAGTGCCTTAGCGGCAATCCCTTCTCCCTCGCGAACAAGTCCGAGTAAAATGTGCTCCGTACCGATATTATGATGGCCAAGCCGTACTGCTTCCTCTTGTGCTAAAGCTAATACGCGCTGAGCTCGTTCTGTAAATCGACCAAACATCATTGACAAAACCTCCTTAAAGTTGGATCAAACTAACCCATGATCTAACGTTCGACGAACGAGCGTCGCACGTTCGCGATCTCGTTCTTTCGTAGATAATGTTTTCCCGAAATGCTTTTGTAGGAAACCTGATTGAAGCTTTACAATCAATTCGTGAAACTGAGGTGGACTCCAATCCGATAAAATACCCAGGTCACTCGCCAAGTGAAGATCGGATAGGCGTTCGACAGCTTCTGTTGACGATAGCAGTTTTGCATAGCGTAAAATCCCATACGAGCGATAAAACTGATCTTCTAACTCGTCCTGGTTGCGAGCCAATAACTCTTCGCGGGCTTGTCGCTCTGCCTGAATGACTTGTTCCGTAATCTCCATGAAGTCGGTTAACAGTTGGGTTTCATGGCTCCCTAACGTGCGTTGGTTCGATAATTGGAACAGTCGCCCCGCCGCATCACTGCCTTCCCCGTAACGTCCCCGAATCGTATATCCGAGCTTCCGAAGTTCTTTTAGAATAGGAGTTATCCGTCCGGTCAACGTCAGTCCTGGTAGATGAAGCATCACCGAGGCTCGTAGACCCGTCCCGATATTACTCGGACATGTTGTCAAATAACCTAGCTGTTCATCAAATGCGTAAGGAAGGGACTCCCCACAGAGAGCATCGACACGTCTTGCCAGTTCGAAAGCCTCTTCTACTTGATAACCTGGGAGTAGAGTTTGAATTCGTAAATGGTCTTCTTCATTGATGAGTACGCTGATCGTCTCATCATCACTTAAAAAGACGGCACTTTGTTCTTTCGCGGCAATCGTAGGGCTAATCAAATGCTTTTCAACGAGCGCTTGTCGGGTCACCTGATCATAAGCACCCATATGCAAATACTCAAAACCTTGCAATCCTCCAAGTGACGCTTCAATCCGTTCACAAAGTTGTTGCTGTCCTTCCTCCGATAATACAGGAGAAAAGACGGTGTCTTTTAAATTGCGCGCTAGACGAATGCGAGTCGAGATGACCAAATCATCTAACTTGGCTCGCTCTCTCATTTTAGGACCAAGTGGATGTTTAAGATAAGACTCCATCACGCCTCACCTCGCCCTTTCAATTGATTGATCTCTTTTTTCAGCCTGGCTGCGCGTTCATAATCTTCTTGTTCGACGGCTCGTTCCAACTCCCCTGCTAACTTTGCAAGTCGCTCTTCGATTCGCTCGTCGGGAGTCCGTAACGCATCTGGCATCGAACCTACATGTTCATCATGGCCTTGTTGATACTGACGTGTGATTTTAATCAATTCTTCGCGAAAGACGGTATAACAAGTGGTACAGCCCGCTTTTCGAAGATGAGCTAATTCAGTTTGTGTCAATTGACAGCCCGGGCACCGTTTCACAGCTGGTACGTAACCTGCCATCAGTTCAACTGTACATTGACGACATAGTCGTCTCGTCACCGGTATCCCGTTCTCGACTACTTGGATCTCATTGATGGCAGGTCGCCGTTTGCATCGTTCGCATAACATCTCTTTATGCCTCCGTCGGTCAATGGTAACTAAGTAACTTCATTAATGCGAGTAACTGTTGTCTTCGAATCAAGTGACGATCGTCAGCGTGTAACCCAAGCGCTTCATCAGACAATAAATGATATAACAAGCGCACTTCCCGCTCACTCAACATCCCTTCTTCAAATAAGCGAATCAAGATGTTCTCGACAAGCTGTTCGGAAAGACGAGGATGGTCTTGTAAAATATCCATCAAGCTGACCAACACGTCTTGCTTTTCATGTAAAATTACGCGGCGAATGCGAATATATCCCCCGCCCCCACGCTTACTTTCGACAAGATAGCCCTTCTCGACCGTAAAGCGCGTATTAATGACGTAGTTGATTTGAGACGGAACACATTCGAAACGCTTGGCAATATCTTGCCGTTTAATCTCGATTGCTTCGGCCTGACTCTCCTTCAGCACTTGCTTCAAATACTGTTCGATTACATCCGATATGTTTCTCATCTCCACCACCCTCTGACCATCTTTGACTTTTGACTATATTCTATCATTGATTCAAAAAAAGGCAAACGAAAAGCGATGTCGCAACTGCGACACCGCTTCAAACAGAAAAAAAGACGACCGAGCGGATGCTCGATCGTCTTTCGCGTTGGCCTGGCAACGTCCTATCCTCACAGGGGGAGACCCCCAACTACTTTCGGC
>NZ_JACSLR010000019.1:0-43677 GCF_018618255.1 Exiguobacterium sp. s56
CACGGAAGTTAAGCGCTTCAGCGCCGAAAGTAGTTGGGGGTCTCCCCCTGTGAGGATAGGACGTTGCCAGGCCAACGCGAAAGACGATCAAGCATCCGCTTGATCGTCTCTTTTTGTATATAAGTCGCATCTATTTCGGATAGGAAGGTTGCCTATATGACTCGAAAACCTAAACATAATCCTTTCACATTTATGGAAACATTGGAGCAACATGTACGCGAAGATCGTGTCTCTTTTCATGTACCTGGTCATCACAATGGAACAGTAAGAGATGAGAAACTTCCGACTGTATTCCAAAAAATAATGCCATACGATTTAACAGAACTCGGACACTTGGATGATTTACACCATGCTGAAGGTATTATTCTAGAAGGAGAGAGGGCACTAGGCTCTCTTTATCAAAGTAAAAGTAAATGGTTAGTGAATGGGTCAACGGCGGGAAACTGGAGTCTGTTGGCAGCAACTGTGAAACGGGGAGAACGAGTATATGTACAACGTAATTCCCACAAATCCGTGTGGAACGCCATTGAGTGGCTCGGTTTAGAACCCATTTTACTCACTCCTGAATTAGATAGGGGGAGCAGTTTACCGACTGTCGTCGCATTAGAAACAATTCAAGATGCTGTCACGCAGTACCCAGGTGGGAAGGCCCTCCTACTGACATCTCCTACTTATTACGGAGATATGGCAAACATCCCGGAGATCAGTGCTTATTTGCGTCCGTTGCATATTCCTCTCTTAGTTGATGAAGCACATGGCGCTCATTTGATTCATCCTACATTTCCAAAGCGATCCGCTATTTTCGAAGGAGCTAGCGCCGTTGTCCAGTCTGCTCATAAAACCCTTCCAGCGCTCACGATGGGTGCTTGGGTCCACTATAAGGAAGAGATTAATGAGAAACGTTTATTTCATGCACTCTCTTCTTTTCAAACGTCTAGTCCGTCTTATTTGATTATGGCTTCACTCGATTACGCTAGAGAGTATCTCGAAAATTTGAGTGAACGAGATTGGACACATATTCAAAAAAGTCATTTCGCATTCATCATGGAAATGAGACGAGCTGGCTTTTCAATCAAAGTGGGCGATGATTTTACCAAAATGACCGTGCTGACATATCCGAAAAATGGTCTCATCTTTAGTCAACATTTGGCGTCAATCGGTATTGATACGGAACTAGCTGCAGAAGATCATGTGTTATTCTGCCTGCCGTTAAGGGAATTAAAAAGCCAAGAGATTCAACATTGGGTAAAACTGATTAAAAATGCATCACAACATGTCCCGCTCATTGTCGAAGATGAAACAATCTATCCTTACCCGATGACAGAACGTGTTTCGGTGTTGCATGCTATTTCAGATGATGCAGATATCATTCGCAAATCATTTGAACAAGCAATAGGAGCCGTCGCTGCAGAAACTGTTATCCCTTATCCACCAGGAATTCCGTGGATACTAAGAGGAGAAGTCATCACACACGAGAAAATTAGAGTATTGAATGAATGGATTTCACTAGGACGGAACCTGCAAGCGAGTAGGCATGTTATGATGAAACAAATTGATGTTATCGTAGAGGAGTTTTAATCGTGAAAGGTATGTTTATTACCGTAGAAGGTCCCGACGGTTCGGGGAAAACCACGCAGTTGCAATTGTTAGTTCGTTCATTGACTGAAAAAGGATACGAAGTAGTCGTCACTCGAGAACCAGGAGGGACCAAAGTCGGAAACAGTATTCGAGAGGTCTTATTATCACCAGAACATGATGAAATGACTCCACGCGTCGAGATGATGCTGTATGCCGCGTCCCGTGCCCAAAACATCGATCAAGTGATTCGACCTGCTCTTAAACGAGGGGCGATTGTTGTGTGTGATCGATTTGTCGATGCCTCGATTGCCTATCAAGGATATGGACTCCAATATGATTTGAATCAAATTCTATCACTGAACGAGTGGGCAACGGCCGGGATTAAACCCGATTTGACTTTCCTCTTTGATTTGACCCCTGATCAAGCGAGCCGTCGCATGAAAGATCGAGGTCAATTAGACCGTATCGAGAGCCGAGATGAGTCTTTCCATCAACGCGTATACGATGGGTTCAAAAAAATATTAGAACAACATCCGGATCGGATGGTTCGTATCGATGCGAACGCTACAATTGAAATGATTCAAGATGAAGTGTTAGATATTACGTTAGAACGATTAAATGAAAGAGGAGTGACGCAATGATGAAGATGGTAATCGCGATTGTACATGATAAGGACAGTGCTCGGTTGTCAGATGCTTTAATCGAAGAGGACTTCCGCGCAACAAAATTAGCCACAACGGGAGGCTTTTTGAAAGAAGGTAACACAACGTTCATGATTGGTGTACCAAAAGAACGGTTAGATGATTTGCTCGCGCTAATCAAATCGAATTGCTCGAGCCGAGATCAAATGATCACGCCGATTTCACCGATGGGCGGTCACGCTGATTCATATATTCCGTATCCGGTAGAAGTACAAGTTGGCGGAGCGACTGTGTTCGTCTTGCCGATTGAAGGATTCCATCAGTTTTAATGGGAACGGTCACGAATATGAGCTTTCAAGAGTTAGCGAAATCTCAAACGGTTATCGCCAAAGTGATTGAAAATTCGATTGTCGCTCAAAAGGTGGGTCACGCCTATATTTTCTCAGGAGATTATGAACCTTATTTAATTGAGACGGCGCAACTGTTTGCAAAATCCCTTTTTTGCGAGTCGCCTGACGGAGTAGAGCCGTGTGGCAGTTGTCGAAACTGTAGACGGATGGATTCGGGGAACCTCGTCGACTATATGGAAGTGGAACCGGATGGGGCCAGTATCAAAAAAGAACAAGTTCAACAATTGTTGAGCGACTTGTCGCTACGTGGAGCAGAAGGGGACCGTCAAATATATGTCATTCATCAAGCGCATAAAATGACACCTCAGGCGGCCAACAGTCTCTTAAAATTTTTCGAAGAACCGGGCGTTGGGAAACTGGCCATCTTGGTCACGACCCAGCCGCAACTCTTATTACCAACCATTCGCTCGCGGGCTCAGCATTTAGTGTTTCGACCGATTGATCGAGAACGGCTTGTGGAAACGTTGGTCGCAGACGTGCAATGTACGAGCGATTTAGCACGTCTTGCTTTAGAGACATATCCGAAATTCGAAGACGCCCGTGAGGCGCTTCACAACGACTGGTTTGTACAGGCGTATGGGCTAGTGGTACAATTAGTTGAAGTGTTGACAAAACGCCCGCAAGAATTGCTTTTATTCGCCCAAGAAAAATGGCTCGGTCATTTTAAAGGGCGGAATGAATTGCGAGTCGGTCTCGAGCTGTTCGGAAATTGGTTGGAGCAAGCGCTCCACTTCAAAGTGCGAACAGACTATGTTCCGGAGTTGTTTACGAAAGAACAAGCGCTATATACCGCGTTTGTAAAAGATCGTCCGGTTCATAAAATCGTCCATGCTATTGAATCTGTCCATGAGGCGATTCGACGGCTTGAGGCAAACGTCAATCCTCAATTAACGTTCGAACGGTTAACGTTCGATTTGCAGAAAGGATAGGAGAGCGTGCTTGAAGTAGTCGGAGTCCGTTTTAAAGAAGCGGGAAAAATCTATTACTTTTCACCAGGCGAAGCAACGCTTGAACGTGGAGACCATGTCATCGTAGAGACGGTACGAGGCATCGAATACGGTGAAGTCGTCCAAGTTGGTAAGCAACTGGGTGAAGACGAAGTAGTATTGCCGTTAAAGACAATCCTTCGTGTCGCCGATCAAAAAGATGCCGAAATCGTTCAAGACAATCGATTGGCAGCATTTGACGCTCACGCCGTCTGTGAAGAAAAAATTCGTGAACATCGACTTGAAATGAAGTTAGTAGATGTTGAGTATACATTTGATCGTAATAAAGTCATCTTTTATTTCACGGCAGAAGGGCGCGTTGATTTTCGGGAACTCGTCAAAGATTTAGCAAGTGTGTTTCGCACCCGGATCGAACTCCGTCAAATTGGAGTTCGGGACGAAGCGAAACTGCTGAGCGGAATCGGGCCTTGTGGTCGTGTGTTGTGTTGCTCCTCGTTTTTAGGGGAATTTGAGCCGGTATCGATTAAGATGGCCAAGGATCAGAACTTATCCTTGAATCCGAATAAAATCTCCGGTGTGTGTGGTCGTCTCATGTGCTGTCTGAAATACGAGAATGATACGTATGAAGAATTGAAGCGGGATTTACCCGACGTCGGAAAACGAATCAAAATTCCAGAAGGTGACGGACGTGTCATCGGTCTCAATATCTTGGATCAATTGATTCAAGTCGAGTTGAATGATCGGACCCGTGTTGTGACGTATACAATCGACGAGCTCGTCGAGGTCGGTGCAGTCAAACGAAAACCGTCGAAACAGTGATGGGGTGCTGAGCAGTGGAAAGAATGGATAAAAAGGAAGTCATGATGCGGGTCGATGCGATCGAGCAACAAATGCAATTGTTGACGGAGCATTTAGGGGTGCTCAAAGAGCAACTCGCCTATTTGCTCGAAGAAAACCAACACATGTATCTCGAAAACCATCATTTGCGTGAAAAAGTGGAGCAACTTGCAGAAGTCGAGACGCCTGACGGGGATCCCCAAATTGCGTTGTCCGGAAAAGGACAGAACAATCTGGCGGCGTTATACCAAGAAGGATTTCACATTTGTAATTTGCACTATGGACAAGTCAGAAAAGACGGAGACTGTCTCTTCTGCATGTCGATGCTAAATAAACATTAATAAGGGGCGATAGACGGGGGTATTCCCGTCCGTCGCCTTTGTACGTTATGTAGGAGGGAAATGGCGTGACTGTTAAACAAGGTGAACGTCTTGATGATTTGTTAGGGCGTCCCGGCAAGATCATTCAAAGTGATGACGTTTTTTCATTTTCATTGGACGCCGTATTACTCGCCGAATTTGTATGGGTGCCGATTCGAAAAGGGAAGCTCGTCGATTTGTGCGCCGGCACGGGGGCGATTCCGCTCTTTTTATCATATCGAACGAAAGGGACGGTCACGGGTGTTGAAATCCAGCCTCGCCTCGTCGACATGGCCAATCGTAGCATTGCCATCAATGAGTTGGACGAGAGGCTCCACATCGTTGAAGGGGACGTGAAAACCGCTGCAAGTCGATTAGGACATGCCCGTTACGATGTTGTCACGTGCAATCCCCCTTATTTTTTGGCGAACGAGACATCGTTACGCAATCAAAATGAACATCATACGATTGCACGCCATGAAGTCCTTTGCACACTAGAAGACTGTATTCGTTCAGCCAGTCAACTCGTCAAACCGGGTGGCAAAGTAGCCTTCGTCCATCGTCCGGAACGATTACTCGACATTCTGACGCTCATGCGGGCGTATCGGATTGAACCAAAGCGAATGCAACTCGTTTATCCGAAGCAAGGTCGAGATGCGAACACATTGTTAATAGAGGGGTCGAAAGATGGAAAAGCAGGGCTCACAATCTTACCTCCGTTTATCGTTTATGAGGAAGATGACACGTATACGAGCGACATGCGGGCAATCCTCGATGCGTAAGCACTTTGCCTATATTCTCGAGTGCAACGATGGCACGTACTATACCGGATATACGACGGATGTGGATAAGCGGATGGAAGTGCATAACAACGGAAAAGGTGCGAAATATACACGGGCTCGTCTCCCGGTGACGTTGCGATATGTCAGGTCGTTTGCGACCAAACGCGAAGCCATGCAGTACGAATGGTCCATCAAACAACTCACGCGGGCTCAAAAACAGCAATTGATGGAGGGAACGAGTAATGAACTCACAGAAAAGTTACCAGACTGATGGGCCCACGCTCTATGTTGTGCCGACGCCGATTGGAAATTTAGAAGACATGACGTATCGGGCGGTTCGAATTTTAGGAGAAGTCGATTTGATTGCGGCTGAAGACACGCGCCAAACGATGAAACTCTGTCGCCATTTCGGCATTGAGACGAAACTGGTCAGCTACCATGAGCATAATAAGCACGTGAGTGGCCCTCGCTTAATCGAAGATATCGAGGCGGGCAAGTCGGTCGCCGTGGTCTCAGACGCTGGCATGCCGGGTATCTCAGACCCTGGGAGTGACCTCGTGAGGTTGGCCATTCAAGCGAGGCTCCCCGTCGTCGTACTCCCTGGAGCGAACGCAGCATTGACGGCTCTTGTCGCCTCTGGTCTTGCGACCGAGCGGTTTTTGTATTATGGATTCTTACCCCGTAAAAAGAAAGAGCGCCTCGATGTGTTGTCATCCTTACAATATGAACCGGGCACCATTATTTTTTATGAAGCGCCACATCGGTTAAAAGAGATGCTGACCGGGATTCAAGACGTGTTTGGCAATCGGAAACTCGTTCTCGGACGAGAGTTGACGAAAACGTTTGAAGAGTTTTTACGAGGGACGGTAGAAGAAGCGCTGGTCTGGTGCGAAGGCGAAGTACGCGGCGAATTCGTCGTCATGGTGGAAGGATCGACGGAAGCGGCACCGACACACGATTGGTGGGAGGCGCTATCGCCCCTCGAGCACGTCGACCGTTACATTGAGGACGGCTTAAAACCGAACGCTGCCATTAAACAAGCCGCTAAAGAGCGGGGTCTGTCACGGAGTGAAGTGTATGACGCGTATCATCAAGTCGACAAAAAAGAGTAAGCAAGGAATCCCTTGCTTACTCTTCGCTGTAGTAGTTTTCGAGCATGTTTTTCAACTCGACGAGAACGCGTTGTGCGCCTTCTGGTGAAAGGATCAATTTACCGTCAGCCAACTTGAAGTTGTCATCCGATACTTCGCCCGTCACTTGGCAAGTCATGTTCGGTTTGTATTTTTTCAACACGATTTGATCGTTGTCGACGTAGATTTCAAGTGCATCTTTCTCAGCGATCCCGAGTGTGCGGCGCAATTCGATTGGAATGACGACACGACCGAGTTCATCAACTTTCCGTACGATACCTGTAGATTTCATTTTGTGTTTCCTCCTCCAATGGTGTCGAAATCTCTTGGTGACATGAGTCGTCAAAATTCGACAATGTTACTACAGCAAAAAGCATACTAAACTTTCCAATTGTAGTCAACTGCTTACTATTGGAAATCTACATTTTCGAAAAATGACAATGTAGGAGCGATATATACCTAAAATTCCCCGAAAGTTAGGACCTGAAACAAAGAAAGGGTTTTTTTGGAACATATTTTATGAGATAACAACAAAAAAATTCCAAACAATTGGTTTGGAAATTCTTTTGTCGAACCGTGTATAATGGAAATTGCAAATGTCGAAAGGATGGAGAACATACAATGGCGAAGCCTACTTTTTATATTACGACTCCGATTTACTATCCGAGTGCCAAACTACACATCGGTCACGCTTATACGACGGTGGCCGGCGATGCGATCGCGCGCTATAAGCGTTTGAAAGGTTTTGACGTTCGTTATTTGACTGGGACGGATGAACACGGTCAAAAAATTCAAGAAAAAGCGAAAGAAGCCGGTGTGACACCGCAAGCGTTCGTGGATGAAGTTGTCAAAGACATCAAAGTGTTATGGGACCGTCTCGAAATCTCATATGATGACTACATCCGTACAACAGACGCACGCCACAAAGCTGTCGTCGAGCATGTGTTCGAGACGCTTCTTAAAAATGATGATATTTATCTCGGAGAGTATGAAGGTTGGTACTCGATTCCTGATGAGACGTATTATACGGAGTCTCAGCTCATCGACGGGAAGAGCCCGGACAGCGGCCACCCAGTCGAACTCGTACGCGAAGAGTGTTACTTCTTCCGTCTCAGCAAGTATGCGGATCGTTTGATCGAGTACTTCGAGTCGCACCCTGACTTCATCTTGCCAGAATCGCGCAAAACGGAGATGATCAACAACTTCTTGAAGCCGGGTCTTCAAGACTTGGCTGTCTCACGGACGACGTTTGACTGGGGTGTACAAGTCCCATCGAACCCGAAGCATGTCGTATACGTATGGGTCGATGCCCTTACGAACTATATCTCTGCCCTCGGCTACGGATCGGACAACGACGAGTTGTTCAACCGCTATTGGCCAGCCGACGTCCATTTGGTCGGAAAAGAGATCGTCCGGTTCCATACAATCATTTGGCCAGCGTTGCTCATGGCGCTTGACCTCCCGTTACCGAAACAAGTTTTCGCACATGGTTGGTTGCTCATGAAAGACGGCAAAATGTCGAAATCAAAAGGCAACGTGGTCGACCCGATTCCACTGATCGACCGATACGGACTCGACTCGCTCCGCTACTATCTTCTTCGTGAAGTTCCATTCGGGGCAGACGGCACGTTCACACCGGAAGCATTCGTTGATCGCTTGAACTTTGATCTTGCGAACGACCTCGGGAACCTGCTCAACCGGACCGTGGCCATGATTAAGAAGTATTTTGATGGTGAAATTCCTGCTTATGCGGGCAATGTAACGGAATTCGATGCCTCATTGCTTCAAGTCGTCAACGAGACGAAAGCGAAGACGGAAGCGGCTATGGAACACATGGAGTTTTCGGTAGCGCTCACAAGCATTTGGCAACTCGTCAGCCGTGCCAACAAATACATTGATGAGACGCAACCGTGGGTTCTCGCGAAGGACGAAACGAAGCATGACGAACTGGCGTCGGTGATGACTCACCTCGCCGGCGTCCTCCGTCACGTCGCGGTGATGATTCAGCCGTTCATGACACGGGCGCCGAAAGAGATGTTCCGTCAGCTCGGTCTCGAAGGAAAAGATATGTCATGGGAAGCGCTCGATACGTTCGCAGCCTTCGATGGAGCCGTCGTCACAGACGGGACACCGATTTTCCCGCGTCGTGACGTCAAAGAAGAAGTCGATGCGATTCAAGAAATGATGCGTCAAGCGTCGCAAGCTCGTGTCGAAGAAGCCGAAGCGGAAGCGGGCGACGTCGAAGATGAGGACGTGCGTCCGGAAATCACGATTGACGTCTTTGACCAAGTCGAGTTCCGCGTCGGCCAAATCGTCGAAGCCGATAAAATCAAGAAGGCGAAGAAGTTGTTGAAACTTCAAGTCGATCTTGGCGGGGAGACGCGTCAAATCGTCTCGGGTATCGCGGAATGGTATACGCCGGAAGACTTGGTTGGCAAGAAAGTCATCGTTGTCGCCAACTTGAAGCCGGTCAAACTGCGTGGCGAATTGTCACAAGGGATGATTTTAGCGGCTGATAAAGACGGCAAGCTTGAACTTGCGACCGTATCTGAGAATATGCCGAACGGGGCCATCGTCAAATAATCGTTTGGGGGAGACTTCGGTCTCCCTCTTTGTCTATACAAGGAGGAACCATCATGTTGATTGATACACACACACATATCAATGCCGAACAGTTCAATGAAGACGTCGAAGCGACGATTGAACGGGCTCGTGCTGCGGGCGTTTCCCCGATGCTCGTCGTCGGGTTCGACAATCCGACCATCACGCGTGCCATCGAGCTCGCGGAAACGTATGAAGACATTTACGCGATCGTCGGCTGGCACCCAGTCGACGCCGTCGATTGCACGGAGGCCGATTTGGCAAGAATCGAGACATTGATGGATCATCCGAAAGTAATGGCGCTCGGGGAGATCGGGCTCGACTATCATTGGGACAAATCACCTAAAGATGTCCAACAGCACGTGTTCCGGCAACAAATCGCCATCGCGAAACGGACGAATATGCCGATCGTGATTCACAATCGGGAAGCGACCGCCGACGTGCTCGATATTTTAGAGGAAGAACACGCCGAAGAGGTCGGGGGTGTGTTCCATAGTTACAGCATGTCCGTCGAACTGTTGGAGCGCTGTCTGCGTTTGAACTTCTATATTTCTCTTGGGGGACCGGTGACGTTCAAGAATGCGAAAGTACCAAAAGCGGTGGCACAACAAGTCCCGCTCGATCGACTCCTCGTAGAGACAGACTGTCCGTATTTAACGCCGACGCCGTTCCGTGGCAAGCGGAACGAACCGGCTTACGTCACGTATGTCGCCGAAGAGATTGCATCGCTACGTGACATGTCTTACGACGCACTTGCTGAGGCGACGACCGCTAATGCGAAGCGCCTGTTCCGTCTCCCATGATGTTCAGACGGATCGTGTTAAGCGTCGGCGTCGTGGCCACCGCTGTGTTCGCCTATATGGCGATGCAACCAGAACCTGTCACCATCATCGATGACGGAATGACGATGGTGCATGAGAGTCGGGGCGAATCGGTGTTAGATGTGCTTGAAGAGACGGGGATTGTCGTTGACGAGTCAGACGTCGTGACGCCGGCTTTGAGTGCGGATATCCCGCTCGACCGAGTTATTCAGATTGAGCGGGCCCGTACCGTCTCGCTACAAATTGGTTACGGACAAATCGAAACGATTGAGACGCGTGAACGGACTGTCGAAGACGTGTTGCTTCGTTATGGAGTGAGTGTCCGTGACGGGGACGATGTGTACCCGGGCGTCCGTACCCCTATTACATCGGGTATGACCATCCGGTATCAGCCTGTCGTCGCACTCGATGTCATTGTCGGCGCTGAGGCGAAGACGGTTCATACGATGGCTCAAACTGTCGAGCAGGCGCTACAGGAGGCGAATGTGATGGTTTCTGACAAGGATACTGTCGAACCGGCTCTGGCGACACCAGTGCGAGACGGGATGACAATCACGGTCAATGTGAGTCGAGACGTCGTGCAGTATGAGAATCGACTCATCCCATTTGAAATCGTCAGAGAAGAGGACGACACGCTTGCGCTCGGAGAAACCGAGGTTGTTCAAGTCGGTGTCCCTGGACTCGAACGGACGCGGTATGCACTGACAGTGGAAAATGGTACAATTACAAATCGGACCGAAACGAGCGTGGAAACGCTGCGAACCGTGCGCCCTCAAATCATAAAACTTGGAACGAGAATCGTAGCTGAACCAGAGGCGAATCAAGAGACCGAGCAAGAACAAGAGGAGACGGAAACGACCGAACCGTCGAGCCCGTTTCGAGAGGAAGCAGAGATTAAAATCGAAGAGACGCCTCGAGCCGAGGACGTCTTAGATTTCACCTCTGCGAAACAGCTTCTCGTCGAGGCGACGGCGTATACGAACAATGCGGAAGATACGATCACGTTTGACGGCAGGGTACTGACGCGCAGCGGTTATGATGTGACGGACACGATTCTGTATGAAGGCATGCGAATCATCGCGGTCGATCCAGCCATCATCCCACTCGGCACACGCGTTTACGTCGAAGGGTTTGGCATGGCGATTGCCTTGGACACAGGCAGTGCCATCAAAGGCAATAAAATCGATGTGATGATGGACTCAAAAGAAGAGGCGGTGACGTTTGGGCGTCAGCCACTCACGATTTGGGTCATCCCGAAGCAAGAAGAGAAAGAAGGAACCGATGATGCGTGAAAAGATACAAGAAGTGATCGTCGTCGAAGGTCGAGACGACACGACGCGGCTACAGGAAGTATATGACGTCGATACGATTGAAACGAACGGATCGGCCGTTTCGAAGCAAACCATCGAGCGAATCAAACGTGCCCAGGAGAAACGAGGCGTAATAATTTTGACGGACCCGGATTATCCGGGTGATCGCATCCGTGCCATCGTCGAGGAGCAAGTCAAAGGGTGCAAGCATGCCTATCTCCCTCGAGCCGAAGCGAAAGACAAGCGCGGTAAAATCGGGGTCGAGCATGCTTCTCCAGCGACAATTCGCCGTGTGCTCGAAGCGTTGTATGAACAGCGGGTTGAGACGGACATGCCGCTCGTCACCCGTCAGATGGTGCTCGAGGCCGATTTGATTGGCGGACCAGATGCGGCGCGGCGGCGCAAACGACTCGGGGTGTTACTTCGCATTGGTGAACCGAACGCGAAACAGTTTGTGAAACGTGTGGAAGCGTTACGGGTCACGATTGAAGAATGGGAACGAGCACTGGCTCAGTTAGAGGAGGAAAATCATTGAAAGACATCGCCACAATTCAACGCACGAAATCAATTCTAGAACGTCACGGCTTCTCGTTTAAAAAGTCGCTTGGGCAGAACTTTTTAATCGATTTAAATATTTTGAATAAAATCGTGGACGCCGCGGAGCTAGGAGAGGCGAGCGGGGTGCTCGAAATCGGTCCCGGTATCGGGTCATTGACGGAACAGTCTGCCAAGCGGGCTAAAAAGGTCGTCGCCCTCGAAATCGACCAACGTCTGCTTCCGATTTTGGAAGACACGATGTCTCCTTATCCACACGTGCATGTCATCCACGGCGATGCGCTCGAGCTCGATATTCAAGCCATCGTCGAGCGTGAGTTTTTCAGTCAAGGTATCGAAGACATCTCGGTCGTGGCGAACTTGCCGTATTACGTGACGACGCCAATCATCATGCGTTTACTGGAAAGCCAAATCAAGTTCCGCTCACTCGTCATGATGATTCAAAAAGAAGTTGCCGAGCGGATCGGAGCGAAGCCTGGGACGAAAGCATACGGCTCTCTTTCGATTGCAATTCAGTATTACGCAGAGGCGAACGTGAGCTTTATCGTCCCGAAAAGTGTGTTCATGCCGGCGCCGAACGTCGATTCAGCGGTCATCACGTTGAAGATGCGCCCCAAACCGGCGGTCGACGTGAAGGATGAAGCCTTCTTCTTTGAGATTGCCCGTGCCAGTTTCGCGCAACGTCGGAAAACGATTTTGAATAACTTGACGAATCACCTGGGCAAAGATAAAAAAATGGAAATCGAACGTCTCTTAGGTGAGGCTGAAATCGATCCAAAACGGCGAGGCGAAACGCTTTCGCTTGAAGAGTTTGCCCGGTTAGCGGACACAATTTTACCACTTAAAAACAGTTGACGACCGGATAGCGAATCGATATAATATTAATCTTTATTTTCATTTCTGAATGTGTTATACTTGTAACAGTGAGGTGAAGCGTATGCCAAAGACGTTGCAAGAAATCAGACAGAAACTCGAATCGCATGTTGGAGAACGATTGACGTTGAAAGCAAACGGCGGTCGTAAGAAAGTCGTTACTCGGTTTGGAACGCTCGTTGAGACGTATCCCGCGGTGTTCGTCGTCAAATTGGATGAAGACCATCATAACGTGGAACGTGTCTCATATAGCTACGCTGATGTCCTAACGGATACAGTTAAAATTGAATTCAGCAATTGAACGATAAATGAGAGGCGGATGCATTGGCAGCTGCTTCTTTTTTTGTGCGCTCGTTTACGGTACAATGGCGAACAGGAGATACATGGGAAGGGTGAACGATATGCGCACGATCAGTGTGAAAGCGCCGGCAAAAATCAATTTGACGCTTGACGTCCTTGGGAAGCGGGCAGATGGCTATCATGAAGTAGAAATGGTAATGACGACAGTGGATTTATCGGATCGACTGGAATTGACCGTCCTTGATACAGACGAGATTCGGATTCAATCTGAACATGCCTATGTGCCGAATGACCACCGGAACTTGGCGTATCGTGCAGCCGAGTTGTTGCGGAAGCGATTTGGCATCAAGCAAGGTGTCGAAATCGTATTGGATAAGCAGATTCCGGTCGCGGCAGGGCTTGCTGGCGGATCGAGTGACGCTGCCGCGACGCTTCGAGGTATGAACGACCTGTTCGATCTCGGCCTGTCGTTAGAAGAGTTGGCCGAACTTGGGGCCGCCGTCGGATCGGACGTATCGTTTTGTGTCATGGGGGGAACAGCCATCGCGCGCGGACGCGGTGAACAGTTAGAGACAATCCCGTCACCGCCACCGTGTTACGTCGTCTTGGCGAAACCGAAAATCGGGGTATCGACGGCCGACGTCTATCGCGCGGTAGAGATGGAGAAGATTGTGCATCCAAACACCGAGGCTATGGTCACGGCGATTCGTGATCGTGATTTTGACGGCATCTGTTCAAACTTAGGCAATGCCCTCGAGGCGGTCACGCTCGAACTTCATCCGGAAGTTCGCCAAATCAAAGAAACGATGCTCCACTGCGGAGCGGATGGGGTGCTCATGAGTGGAAGTGGTCCGACCGTATTCGCACTAATTGAGCATGAACAAAAAGCACATCGTGTCTATAACGGGCTGAAAGGATTTTGTCCTGAAGTGTTCGTCGTTCGGATTCTCGGCAAAAAACATTGAACAAAGACGAATGAGAATGATATATTCTGTTTAGAACATTCGTCTATTATTGAAGAAGTGAAGGGGAATCCGTATGAAAATTCGTAGAAGTGGTCGTCTCGTTGATATGACCCGTTATTTGCTGGACCATCCGCACCAGCTCGTCTCGTTATCGATGTTTTCGAGCCGTTATAAAGCAGCCAAGTCATCCATCAGTGAAGATTTGGTCATTGTCAGTGAAATGTTGGCCCACGATGGCACGGGTAAACTGGTCACGGTGCCAGGAGCGGCCGGTGGCGTCATGTTCATCCCAGGGTGGAGCAAAGACAAGTCGCTCTCGATGATCGACGGGCTATGTGAACAGTTGTCGAAGCCAGAACGGTTGCTCCCAGGAGGCTATCTCTATTTGACAGACGTCCTCGGTAACCCGCGTCAAGTGAAGCCGATGGGCCAAGTCTTCGCCTCGGTGTTCGCTGATCGGAAAGTCGATGTCGTCATGACGATTGCGACGAAAGGGATTCCGCTCGCTTACGCTGTAGCCGAGCAACTCGGGGTACCGTTTGTCATCGTTCGGTCCGATAGTCGTGTCACCGAAGGTTCGACCGTGAGTATCAACTACGTCTCCGGTTCGTCAAAGGCGATTCGCACGATGGCGCTCGCGCGTCGCAGTTTGCCACGTGGCGCGAACGTGCTGTTGATTGACGATTTCATGAAAGCTGGCGGAACGATTCGCGGAATGATGAGTCTCTTGAACGAGTTCGAAGCGAACCTTGCCGGTGTCGGCGTACTTATGGAAGCAGAAGGCGCCGAGAAGAAAATGGTGAGCGAATACGTCAGTTTAATGAAATTGACGAACGTCGACTCGGATGAAGGTCTCGTTACGATTTCGCGTGGAAACGTCGAACAATTCTTAAAGTGATTGGCAAAAATTTGATTTCGTTTTATGATGAAAGGGTATAAGAATCGTACGAAGTCAATCGGTTCGCTTGGAATCATCTCAGCCTTTTAGAAAGTACACCACGGTCCAGACAACGATGAAAAGGGGATGCGAAACATGCAGATCACAGACGTAAAAATTCGCAAAGTCGCGACGGAAGGTAGAATGAAGGCACTGGCCTCCATTACACTCGACCACGAATTTGTGGTACACGACCTTCGAATCATTGAAGGGAGTATCGGTCTGTTCGTAGCGATGCCGAGCAAGCGGACGCCAGAAGGAATTTTCCGTGACATTGCTCACCCGATTAATGGAGATATGCGTCAGAAAGTCGAGGCTGCCGTTTTAGACGCGTACGGTCAAGAGGACGTCGCCATCGCCGAGACGCAAGCCCAATATAATGCCATGAACGAGTAATATTTGACAGCGGATGGGGATCCTTCCGCTGCCTTTTTACGTTTCATTGGTTACGAATAGGTACAACGGTTGAAACCGCGTCATGGTTTCGATATAGTAGATACGGTGTAAATAAGGTTTGAATGTATAAAAAACCGAACATTTGAGTACATTACAGTCGATATGAGATAGGAGCGAATCAAGAATGGATCGTTTTGCAGTCATTTTGGCAGCAGGTAAAGGGACGCGCATGAAGTCGAAGCTTTATAAAGTACTTCATCCGGTCCTTGGAAAACCGATGGTCGAACACGTCGTCGATCAACTCGACAAAATCGGGGTCAGTCGTCAAATCGTCATCGTCGGCCATGGGGCTGAAGCGGTACAAGAGACGTTGGGCTCACGCGTGGAGTATGCGGTCCAAGAACAACAGCTCGGTACGGGCCATGCGGTACAGATGGCAGAAGCTGAACTCGCAGGCAAACCTGGCGCGACGCTCGTCGTTTGCGGCGATACACCGCTATTGACAGCGGAAACGCTCGAGGCGTTGTTGGCCCATCACGAGGCGCAACAGGCAAAAGTGACTGTGTTGACTGCGATTGCTGATGATGCGACTGGATATGGCCGCGTCATCCGCGGTGAAGACGGAAATGTCACAAAAGTCGTCGAGCATAAAGATGCGTCTGACACTGAACTAGAGATTCGTGAAATCAACACCGGAACGTACGTGTTCGATAACGAGCTCTTGTTTGATGCATTGAAGCAAGTCGGGAACAACAACGCTCAAGGCGAGTACTACTTGCCGGACGTCATCTCGATTGCGAAAGAAGCAGGCGAAGTCGTGGCAGCACACACGGCGCCGACATTCGATGAAACGATCGGCGTCAACGATCGTGTCGCTCTCTCACAAGCTGAAGCGGTCATGCGCAAGCGGACGAACGAACGCCTCATGCGTGAAGGTGTCACATTCATGGATGCAGCTTCGACATACATCTCACCAGATGCCGTCATCGGTTCGGATACGATCATCTATCCAGGGACGGTCATTCTCGGGAAAACGATTATCGGTTCAGAGTGCGTGATTGGTCCAAATTCAGATATCCGCAATAGCGTCATCGAAGACGGTGCGACGGTTCGTCAATCGGTCGTAAGTGACAGCCGTGTCGGAACTGAAGCACAGGTCGGGCCGTTCGCCCACCTTCGTCAACAAGCAGTCCTCGGCGCGAATACGCGCGTCGGTAACTTCGTGGAAATCAAAAAATCAACGTTCGGAGACGGTGCGAAAGCATCACATCTCAGCTATATCGGAGATGCTTCGATCGGGGAACGCGTCAACCTCGGCTGTGGCTCGATCACGGTCAACTATGACGGCAAGAACAAGTTCGAAACGGTCGTCGAAGCCGATGCATTCGTCGGCTGCAATGTGAACTTGATCGCTCCGGTGAAAGTCGGAAAAGGCTCAATCGTAGCAGCCGGTTCGACGATCACGGATGACGTTCCTGAAGAGGCGCTTGCGATTGCACGCGAACGCCAAACGAATAAAGAAGGTTACACGAAACGATAAGTTGCTGCCTATTATTATGGAAAACGATGGAGGAGAATCCTAAACATGTCTACTGTATATGAACGTGAAATTCGCCTATTTAGCTTAAACTCAAACCGCCCACTCGCCGAAGAGATTGCCAAGGAAATTGGCATCCCGCTCAGCGATTGCCAAGTGAAGCGGTTTAGCGACGGAGAACTTTACATCAACATCGAGGAGAGCGTGCGAGGCGATGATGTGTACATCATTCAATCGACGAGCTCACCGGTGAACGAAACGCTCATGGAGTTACTCGTCATGATCGATGCGTTGAAACGAGCATCGGTTCGGACGATTAACGTGGTCATGCCATACTACGGTTACGCTCGCCAAGACCGCAAGGCGCGCTCACGTGAGCCGATCACAGCGAAACTTGTCGCTGATTTATTGACGGTTGCAGGTGCCACGCGTTTAATCACGATGGACTTGCATGCTGCTCAAATCCAAGGTTTCTTCAATATCCCAGTAGACCAATTATTAGGTGTTCCACTCATCTCGACGTATTTTGAGACAGATGAATTTAAAGCGAAAGACATTGTCGTCGTTTCACCGGACCACGGTGGCGTCACGCGTGCCCGTAAGCTTGCCGAACGCTTGAAGGCTCCAATCGCCATCATCGACAAGCGTCGTCCTGAAGCGAACGTGGCTGAAGTCATGAACATCGTTGGCAGCGTTGAAGGCAAGACGGCCATCTTGATCGATGACATCATCGATACAGCTGGAACAATCACGCTCGCGGCCGATGCCATCGTCCAAGCTGGTGCAAAAGAAGTGTACGCCTCGTGTACACACCCAGTGTTATCTGGACCGGCAATGGAACGGATCGACAACTCGTCAATCAAGGAACTTGTTGTTTTGAACACGATCGATTTAGAAGGTCGCGAATGTTCAAGCAAAATCAAGCAGATGTCGGTTGCCCGTTTGCTTGGAGAAGCGATCATGCGTGTCCACGAGCACAAATCGGTGAGCACACTGTTCGATTAAAAAAACGAGGCCCGAAGGCGTTCGCCTTTGGGCTTTTTTGTTCAGGAGGAATAAGATGAAATGTATTGTCGGCCTCGGGAATCCAGGCAAAAAGTATGAGATGACCCGTCACAACGTCGGATTTTTGGCGATTGATCGCCTTGCCGACAAGCATGGGATCAAACTCGATGAAGCCAAGTTTAAAGCATTGATTGGAACGGGAAGAATCAATGGAGAACGTGTCGTCCTCGTCAAACCGCTCACGTATATGAATTTATCAGGCGAGTCGGTCCGTCCGATTTTAGATTATTATAAGATTGAGATTGACGACTTGCTCGTCATTTATGATGACTTGGACATGGTCCCAGGAAAGCTGCGGTTCCGTCCGAAAGGCAGTGCCGGCGGACATAATGGCATCAAGTCGTTGATTCAGCATTTAGGCACACAAGACTTTAAACGTCTGAAACTGGGGATTGGCCGTCCGCCGCATCCGATTAAAGTGGTCGATTGGGTGCTTATGAACTACCGTAAAGAAGACATGTCAGAATTAAAAGATACGCTCGATCAAGCTGTGTCCGCCGCAACCGATTTTGTGGATACTGAATGGATTGCGCTCATGAATCGATATAACTAAAGGGTCAACGTACCCTTTTTTGTCGTATGAGGTGGAGGAAAACAAATGAATGCTCTAGAGAAATTCATGGTGACGTTACCTGAGACGAACGTGATTCGGGAGCGGTTGCCAAAAGTCGATCGACAACTCGTCACCGGATTGACGACAAGTGCCAAGGCGCTTGTATTGGCGGGTTTGGCGAAAAATTCGCCAAGACGTCTCGTCGTCGTCACGCATAACATGTATCAAGCACAAAAAATGTACGATCAACTCGAGTCGCTCATCGGTCCGAGCAAAACGTTGCTTTATCCGATTGATGAGACGCTCGCTGGCGAACTATCCCTCACATCGAGCCCAGAATTGCTGGCCGCTCGGATTGAGGCTCGGACACGTCTCCTTGACGAAACGGGAGGCGTCATTGTCGTGCCGCTCGGTGGCTTGCGCCGTTATATCCCGAACCCGTCAGACTGGAAGATGAGCCATCATCACATCAAACCTGGACAAGAGCTCGATTTAAAGCCATTCGCCGAGACGCTCATCACGCTCGGTTATGAACGGACGGCCACCGTGACCGCACCGGGTGAATTCTCCGTCCGCGGCAGTATTTTAGACGTTTATCCGCTCACGGCAGCGCGCCCGTATCGTATCGATTTGTTCGACACCGAAGTCGATTCCATCTTTACGTTTGATGCCGAGACACAGCGTTCGCTAGGTGTCGTCGGCGAAGCGGTCATCCCACCCGCCACCGAGTTCATCGCCTCACGCGACCAGTTGCAGCAGGCCGGACAAGCACTCGAACGTCAATACGAGCGGACGCTCTCGCTCGTCGAGACCGAGACGATCCGGCAAGCGCTCGAAGATGGAATTGCCCGGGACATCGAACAGTTCGGTCGAGGCGAGGCTCCTGAAAAAGTTGGGAAGTACACACCGCTCCTGTATAGCTCGACGCTCCTCGATTATGTTGGGGCGGAAGCGGTGTTGATGTTAGATGAAGTGGCACGGATTGAAGATGCTGCCGACGTGCAAGACCGCGAAGAAGCGGAATGGTTCTCGTCGCTCATCGAACGAGGGGAGTCGGTCAGCAACTACACGCTCGCCGTCCCGATGCATAAAGTATTCCGTACGTTGAAGCAAGTCGCGTTCTCCTTGTTGCCGTCACGACGGTCCGGAATTCCAGAGACGAACACGGTCCACCTCAGCTGTCGCCCGCTCTCGGCGTTTCATGGCCAGATGCACTTATTGAAACAAGAAGTTGAACGGTGGCAACAAGGTGACCATCGCATCGTCTTCTTGGCAGGCGATCAAACACGGGCCGATAAAGTAGTGGAGTTGCTTGACGATTATGGAATCTCATCCACGTTCACAAATGTGGACGGTGAGCTGTTGCCGCGTCACGTCCATGTCATGATCGGACAAATCGAAGGCGGCTTTGAACTCTCGACGAGCCGTCTCGTCGTCGTTTCCGAAGAAGAACTGTTCAAGCGCGTCACGAAGCGGAAACGTCAGACGAAGAATTTGACGAACGCCGAACGGATTAAAAGTTACCAAGAATTGAAGCCGAACGACCACGTCGTCCACATCCATCACGGAATCGGGAAGTACCTGGGCATCAAGACGATTGAAGTCGGCGGCATTCATCAAGACTACTTACATCTCGTCTATGCCGGCGACGATGCGCTGTACGTCCCCGTCGATCAAATCGATCTCGTTCAAAAGTATGTCGGGGCCGAAGGCAAAGAGCCTAAGATTTACAAACTCGGCGGGACCGAGTGGAAGAAGGTCAAATCGAAAGTCGCCAAATCGGTGGAAGACATCGCCGATGAACTGATCAAGCTGTACGCGGCGCGTGAAGCGTCCGTCGGCTATGCGTTCCCAGGTGATGACGAAGAGATGAGCCAGTTCGAAAGCTCGTTCCCGTACGCAGAGACAGAAGACCAAGTCCGCTCCATCGCCGAAATCAAAGCGGACATGGAACGGTCGCGGCCAATGGACCGTCTCCTTTGCGGCGATGTCGGTTACGGCAAGACGGAAGTGGCGATTCGAGCCGCGTTCAAAGCCGTGCTCGCCGGGAAGCAAGTCGCGTTCCTCGTGCCGACGACCGTGCTGGCGCAACAACATTACGAGACGATGCTCGAACGGTTCAGTGAATTTCCAATTAACGTCTCTGTCATGAGCCGCTTCCGCTCGAAAAGCGAGATGGCGGCGACGAAAAAAGGCTTGAAAGAAGGGACGATTGACGTCGTCGTCGGGACGCACCGCGTCTTGTCGAAAGATGTGACGTTCGCCGACCTCGGTCTCGTCATCATTGATGAAGAGCAGCGGTTCGGGGTCAAGCACAAGGAACGGCTCAAGCAGTTGAAGACGAATATCGACGTCTTGACGCTGACGGCGACACCGATTCCGCGGACACTCCACATGTCGATGATCGGCATCCGGGACTTGTCGGTACTCGAGACACCGCCGGAGAACCGCTACCCGGTGCAGACGTATGTCATGGAATACGATGGTATCGTCTTGCGGGAAGCACTTGAGCGCGAACTCGCGCGAGGCGGACAGGCATTCTTCCTCTACAACCGCGTCGAAGGCATCGAGCGGAAGGCAGAAGAGATTCGCGCTTTGTTACCGGAGGCACGCATTGCGACGGCACACGGTCGGATGACCGAGACAGAACTCGAGAGCCAGCTCATCAGTTTCCTAGAAGGGGAAGCGGATGTGCTCGTCTCGACGACGATCATCGAGACCGGCATCGATATCCCGAACGTGAACACACTCATCGTCCACGATGCGGACAAGATGGGGCTGTCACAGCTGTATCAGTTGCGCGGACGTGTCGGGCGTTCCAACCGGATTGCCTACGCCTACTTCACGTATCGGAAAGATAAGCGTTTGACCGAGGTCGCGGAGAGCCGGCTACAGGCCATTAAAGAGTTCACGGAGCTCGGGAGCGGGTTCAAGATTGCGATGCGCGACTTATCGATTCGCGGCGCCGGCAATCTGCTCGGAGCCCAACAGTCCGGATTCATTGATTCGGTCGGATTCGACTTATACTCACAAATGTTGTCCGAAGCCATCGAGGAACGGAAAGACCGGATGCGCGGACAGGCGAAACAAGTCGTCTTCAAACCAGAAATCGCGTTCCAAGCGGATGCGTACATTCCGGACGATTATTTATCGGACAGCGAATTGAAAATCGAGATGTACAAACGCTTCAAGTACGTCGATACACCAGAAGCGTTGTTCGCCCTCCAGGACGAGTTGATTGAACGGTTCGGCGAATTCCCGGAACCGGTCGCGCTCCTCATCCAACTGACGCGTCTGCGCATCTATGGCGAGATGGCGAAAGTGGCGCGCATCAAACAGTCTCCGGGCCGCATCGAGATGGTATTGTCGCTCGAATCGACGACGGCGCTCGACGTACCGTCATTCATGGAATGGACGATGCCGCTCGGTCGGAAACTCGGTGTCGGACAAGACAACGGCGCCCTCAAATTGTCGCTCAGTGGCCGCATGCCGGTCGTCGAACTGTTGAACGATGCCGATACGGTGCTTGAGGAGCTCGTGAAGAGGTTGGCGCATGCGGTCGCCAAGTAAGTTTGCGACCGGCGTCGTCTTATTTGCGCTCGCGGGCTATCTTTCAAAGTTCATCAGTTTTGCTTACCGAGTGCCTTACCAAAATATCGCCGGAGACTTCGGGCTATATGCCTATCAGACGGTGTATCCGTTTGCCGCGATCGTCGCTTCGCTCGGCATGTATGCGATGCCGGTCGTGATTGCCAAAATCGGTGTCGGCGCCCATGGACCGAGACGAAAACTCGAAGTGTTATGGGGCAGTTTTTATGCCTTGCTCGGTCTAGCCGTCATCCTTGTCGTCACGATGTGGATGCTAGCACCCGTCATCGCCCGTCTCCTCGGGGACATGGAACTCGCACCGACGCTGCGGATCATCAGCCTGAGTTATTTACTCATGCCGGCTTTAGCGGTGCTCCGCGGTTCGTTTCAGGCCGTCGATGACTTGCGGCCGAGTGCGATTTCTCAAGTGCTCGAGAACCTCGTTCGCGTCACGGTCTTACTCGTCGCCTTGTTGATTGGCGTGCGCTTCGGTCAAGATGCCTATACACTCAGTCGATACGCGTATGGGGCGACGCTCGTCGGAGGTGTCATCGCCATCGTCATCTTGTCATTATGGGCGAAGCAGTTACGGCTCGTACCGGTACAACCCACGACGTTGCGGTCTGTCCTTCGAATCTTACTGACGACGGGGTTTGCCGTCGGTTTCGCCTCGCTCGGGATTTTATGGATGCAACTCGTCGACTCGTTCACGGTTGTCAATCTGATGGGCGGGGATTATGCGGCGAAAGTCGGCAAAGGGGTATTTGACCGAGGTTATCCGCTCGTTCAATTCGCGATTCTTTTCACGACGGCGCTCGGAATGGCAAACGTCCCGAACTTGGTGCGGCATTATCGTGCCGGTCGTATCGAAGCGACCTCTTCCGGACTCAGTTCGATGATTCGCGTGACGACAACGGTCGCCGCTGCGGCCACAATCGGCTTGATGGGTGTCATGTTCCCGTTGAATGTCGCGCTATTTGAGAACGCGGCCGGGACGACAGCGCTCGTCTTGCTCTCGACGAGTACGTTCGCCGCGTCGCTTGCCGTGGCGAGCATGACGTGTCTACAGGCGATTGATCGGGAACGCACAGCTGCTGTCGGTATGATTCTCGCCATCGGCGTGAAGCTCGGCAGCAACTTGTGGCTCGTCCCTTACTATGGCATCGCCGGGGCTGCCCTCGGGACCTCGATTGCCTTTTTAGCGATGGCCGCGTTCAATTTCAATCGGCTCGATCAAATCATCCCGCTCGGCATGCTCCGGTTTCGACATTATGGACGTCTCGTCAAAGCGGTGGCGCCGATGGGTGTCATCTTGCTCGGCTTGAACGTCATGGCGCTGGATGGCCTGACGCATCGTCTCGATGCCCTCATCTGGCTCGTCTTCATGCTCGTGCTCGGGGCCGGCATTTATGTCTGGCGGTTATGGAAAGAACAAATTTTGACGATAGAAGAATGGGAAATGATTCCGTTCGGAGGTCGTCTCATCAATCTGCTAGAAAAAAAGGAGAACTGATATGAGTTACGGAATTACGGTCGTCGGCCTCGGGTCTGGCGAACTTGATCAACTACCGCTCGGTGTCTATCGTCATTTGAAGCAGCAACCGCTCGTTTGGTTGCGCACGAAAGAACACCCTGTCGTCAGCGAACTTGAGGCGGAAGGCGTGACGTTCGAATCGTTTGATGCGATTTACGAAGCGAGTGACACGTTCGAGGACGTCTACCGACAAATCGTTGAGACGTTGCTTGAAAAGAGTGAAGAGCTAGCCATCACCTATGCCGTACCGGGACATCCGTTCGTGGCGGAGCGGACGGTCGAGTTGCTCGTCGAACAAGGTGCGGACCTCACGTTCCTCGGCGGTCAGAGCTTTTTGGACGCCATGTTCCAAGCCCTCCGCATCGATCCAATCAACGGCTTCCAATTACTCGATGCGACGGCGCTCGATGTCGAACGGATTCAAGTGACTCAACACGTATTGATTGGTCAAGTGTATGACGGGTTCGTGGCCGGAGACGTGAAAGTCCAATTGATGGAACGATATCCGGATGAGCATATCGTCAAACTCGTGACAGCCGCTGGGACAAAACATGAGCGGGTCAGTGAAATCCCGCTCTATGAGATGGACCGCGTGGCAGAAGTCGACAACTTGACGACGCTCTATGTGCCGCCGTTGACGGACGAGACGCATTTGGCGCGCGAATTTTCGACGTTGAAGCACATCATTGCGACGCTCCGCGGTCCGGACGGCTGCCCGTGGGACCGGAAACAGACGCATGAGTCGCTCCGCAAATATTTGCTCGAAGAAGCGTATGAATTGATTGAAGCAATCGATACGGAAGACGATGATGCGATTGTCGAAGAGCTCGGTGATGTGTTGCTTCAAGTCATGCTCCACGCCCAAATCGGAGCGGACGAAGGCTATTTTGATATTCGAGACGTCATTGGCACCGTCAGTGAGAAGATGGTCCGCCGTCATCCTCATGTGTTTGGGGATGTGACGGTCGATGATGCCGATGAAGTGGTGACGAATTGGAATGCGATTAAACAAGTGGAAAAAGGGGAAAAGAGAAAATCGCAGCTAGATGGAGTTCTCATGACGCAACCTGGTTTGATGCGGGCCGAGCAATTGCAGAAGAAAGCTGCGCAAGTCGGTTTCGAATGGGACGATGTTCAAGGTGCGTTCGAGAAATTGGAAGAAGAACTCCACGAGTGGAGAAGTCAGCCTGAAGATGAACGAGAACTTGGGGATGTCCTCTTCTCAATCGTCAACGTGGCGCGCTATTTCAAGTTGAACGCCGAGCAGGCGCTCGAACGAACCAATCAAAAATTTAAGAGACGATTCGAATACATTGAAGCGAACGGCTCCCTCGAAGAGATGACGCTCGAAGAGATGGATCGGCTCTGGGATGAAGCGAAGGAGAAGGGATTATGAGACTAGACAAGTTTTTGAAAGTATCCCGCTTGATTAAGCGGCGTACGTTGGCGAAAGAAGTCGCCGACCAAGGCCGGATTCAATTGAACGGACAAGTAGCGAAAGCGAGCACCGACGTCAAAGTCGGTGATGAGTTACAAATTCGATTCGGGAACAAGCTCGTCACGGTCGTCATTGACTCGATTGCCGAGCATGCCCGCAAAGAGGATGCGAAAGAAATGTACCGCTTGCTCAAAGAAGAAAAGGTGAACAGTGGTACGGAAGCGTAAAAAAAAGGTATACTGAACGTAACAGGACAGGAGGAAGGTGATTCGATGAATGGACGTAACCCGATGGAACGCAAACAGCGGATTCGGGCTCTTGATGAACGGAGAGAACAGCTGGAAAAAGAACAGAACCGGCGACGTATCCATCTTCGACGCCGCCTGGCTGCGGCCTCACTTCTCTTTTTGTTAATGGTTGTCTTCATCGGTCAGAGTTACTTCTCGAAAGTCGGATATGTGTCCGAGCAAGAACGGAAACAAAATGAAGCGCAAGTCGAACTTCGGGAAACGAAGGACGAACAATCAGAACTGAAAGAGCAGGTCGAGCGTTTACAAGACGAAGAATACATCGCCAATCTAGCGCGCAACGAGCTGTTGTTCTCGAAAGATGGCGAGATTATTTTTTACTTCTCACCAGAGGAATAAGTGGGTTCGTTGACCGTTGACGAATCGACTCGTATAATTGTAGGGAATCAATCAAAAAAAGGAGTACATTATTTTATGTCAATTGAAGTAGGAAGCAAGGTACAAGGTAAGGTTACAGGGATTACGCATTTCGGAGCGTTCGTAGAACTTCCAAACGGCAAAACGGGTTTGGTGCACATCAGTGAAGTGGCAGATTCTTACGTCAAAGACATCAATGAAGTGCTAACGGTCGGTCAAGAAGTGACGGTCAAAATCTTGAACGTCGAAACAGATGGCAAAATCGGGTTGTCTATCAAAAAGGCCGTCGATCGCCCTGTCAGTGAACGTCCAGAGCGTCCAGCCGGCGAGCGTTTCTCTCGTGGCCCACGCCCGGGCGGCCCGGGTCAAGGCGGCCCACGCCCAGGTGGTCCAGGACAAGGTGGCCCACGCGGTGGCGGCGGTCCACGCGGTGGCGGTCCACGTGGCGGCGGCGGCGGACGTCGTGAAGTACGCCGTGAGCCAGAAACGTTCGATACGTTGATGAGCAAGTTCTTGAAAGACAGCGACGAGCGCTTGACGACGTTAAAACGTCAAACCGACTCAAAACGCGGTGGACGTGGAGCCAAGCGCGGGTAACCCTTCGTAAACCATCAGCTTCTACTCGTAACGATAGACGGTCTTCCTCAAGAAGACGACGAACCACAGACTTTTATAGTCTGTGGTTTTTTTTGATTCTTTTTTTGTTATGAAAAATAACTAAAAAGGGTTGCATTTTTTCGGGGAAGCGAGCACAATAGGGAACATGAAAAAATAGTTATGTTTTATAAGTGAAAGGTGAGAATGAAGATGAATGGATGGAAACTGTGGTTGGCGGAATGGAGAAGCATCGGGAAGAATCCTCGGGTCTGGGTCCCGATTCTCGCGGTCGCACTCGTACCGCTCATGTATGCCGGGATGTTCTTATGGGCGTTTTGGGATCCGTATGGACAGATGAAAGACTTGCCGGTGGCGATCGTGAACGAAGACCAGGGAGCGACGTTCGACGGGGAGCAACTTGCCGTCGGGGACGAACTCGTTGAGAAGTTAAAGACGTCTGAGGCGTTCGAATTTATCGAGACGACGAAACAAGAAGCCGAGTCAGGGTTGAACGATCATGACTATTACATGGCGATTGAGATTCCGGCAAACTTCTCAGAAAAAGCGACGACGGCGCTCAGCGAAAAACCTGAGAAGCTTGAACTCAAATATATCGCCAATGAATCGTATAACTTTTTAGCGGCTCAAATCGGCGGTTCCGCGATGGAGCAAGTGAAAGGTGAACTGTCGACCGAAGTCGCGAAACAGTACGTCAGTGCGATGCGTGACGGGATTCAAGATGCCGCTGCTGGACTCGATGAAGCGGCGGCTGGGGCGGGAAAACTAGCAGATGGATCGCAGACGGCCGAACAGGGGGCGACCCAATTGGCCGACGGGACCGCATTGCTCGCTTCAAAACAACAAGAATTGGCTGACGGGGCGAGTCGGCTGAATGAAGGTGTGGCCCAACTCGAGACAGGGACGACGGAGTTGGCGAAGGGAAGCCAGCAAGTTTATGCAGGTAGCGCCGCCTTATCAGACGGGGCACGTCAAGTGAATGACGGGGCGTCTGCCCTTCAAGACGGAACGAGCCAACTTGTCGAAGGGACAGACACGTTCGCCTCGAAGTTGGAGGAATTGCACAGCGGGACGGCTTCTCTCAATCAAGGCGTTCAACAACTCGCGGCCGGGATTCAGCGTTCGAAGGACGGCAGTGAGCAATTGAGTGCCGGTTCAAATGAATTGGCGGCCGCGATGACGGCGGCGAAAGAAGGGAATGCCGCCTTGATGGCAGGAGAGACAGAACTCGTGGCCGGAATCGGTCAGATGAAGACAGAAGTGTTGGCCAGTCAAGATCAGTTGATGACCCAGCTGTCAGCACTCGCCGAGGCAGGGCAACCTGCTTCACCAGAGATGCTACAGGCGATTGTGGCCCAATTGGCGGAAGGTCAAACAGCGACAGCCGCTGGATTCGATGCACTGTCCGCGGGAGCGACGCGTGTGAAAGAAGGACAGGCCGCGCTCGGTGACGGATTGACGCAAGCAGAGGCTGGTGCCAATGAACTCGCTTCGGGACTGGTGACGTTACGTGACGGACAAGCCGAACTCGCAAGCGGGGCACAGGCGTTGGCGGATGGGTCGACCCAAGTGGAACAAGGGGCGCAAACGGCAGCCGTGAGTTCGAAAGAGTTGGCTTCGGCAAGCAATCGCTTAAACGCCGGCGTCGGAGCGTTGAAAGACGGGACCGCCGAACTCGCGTCCGGCAGTACGCAGTTGACCGAGGCGACGGGTGCCTTGTCAGAGGGGAGTTCGAAACTCGCAGACGGGGCGAAGAGCGCCGGCGCGGGCACGAATACACTCGCGAACGGGGCTGTACGTTTGGCAGAGGGCGGTAAAGACCTCCAGTCAGGTAGCGACCAGCTCGCAGACGGAGTGTCCGAACTTGCGGCTGGTAACAGCAAGTTACGGGACGCGCTCGCCGATGGGGCCGAAGCGGCCGCGATCGACATCCGAGACGATAACGTCGACATGATGGCTGGACCGGTCACGGTCGTCAACGAATCGATTCACAAAGTCCCGAACTACGGAACGGGTTTTGCACCGTACTTCATGTCACTCGGACTATTCGTCGGGGCGCTCTTGCTCTCGATTGTCTATCCGCTGTACGATCCGGCTGGAAAACCGAAACGCAGCCTGTCATGGCTCGTCTCAAAATCAGGTGTGTTGCTCGTCATCGGATTTATTCAAGCGCTCGTCTTGGATGTGGCGATGGTCATGTTGCTCGGACTTGAAGTCGAGGCGCCGCTCCAGTTCTTCGGATTCAGTTGGCTCGTCAGCATCACGTTCCTCTTAATCGTGCAGCTACTCGTCACGACGCTCGGAAATCCGGGCCGTTTCGTAGCCATCGTCTTATTAATCCTTCAATTGACGACGTCGGCTGGAACGTTCCCGCTCGAACTGATTCCGAGCGCCCTCCAACCGTTTAACGCTTGGTTGCCGATGACATACACCGTATCGGGCTATAAAGAAATCTTGTCAGCGGACGGCTGGAGCTACCTGCAACAAGCAATCATCTATTTGGCGTTCGTCTCAACCGCTTGCTTCTTCCTGCTATGGGGATATTTCCGCATCGCTTGGAAGAAAAAATATCGGCTGACGACGTCAGAAGCGTGATGCACAACGAACTGAAAATCGTGTATAGTGGATAAGACGACACTATACACGATTTTTTTGTGAAAAAACTTTTAAAAAAGAATTGACACTGGCGTGGGTACTGGTTATTATAGAAAATGTGCTTAGGACACAACAATAACATGGCGGTGTAGCTCAGCTGGCTAGAGCGTACGGTTCATACCCGTGAGGTCGTGGGTTCGACTCCCTCCGCCGCTACCATTTTATTTAGGCCCGTTGGTCAAGCGGTTAAGACACCGCCCTTTCACGGCGGTAACACGGGTTCGAATCCCGTACGGGTCACTTACCTAAGCGAAAAGAAGCCATCTCACTCGAGATGGCTTCTTTTGTTATATCAAGGAGGCGGACGGATGACGAGAGTATTGGTTGCCGTGTCCGGTGGAATCGATTCGGTCGTCTTGTTGGATCGGGTCATTCGGAACGGTATGGAAGTGGGCGTGGCCCATGTCCATCATGGACTGCGTCCCGAGTCGGATGAAGAGTATGAATTTGTGCGACGTTTGGCCGACAAGTACGACGTGCCATTTCATGGCAAACGGCTCGCTTTCCCGAACGGCGGTTCGCAGGCGAGTTACCGGACGGCACGATATGCGTTCTTTGAACAGGTTATGCAGAAGTTCGGATATACACAACTGATGACGGCCCATCACGCGGATGACCAACTCGAGACCGTCCTCATTCAACTGCAGCGTAACGTCGTCGAAGTGACGGGGATTCCTGAGCGTCGTCCGTTCGCAGGAGGAGAACTCGTTCGTCCGCTCTTATCGGAACCGAAGCGGGAATTGATTGCCTATGCCAAACGATACGGACTTGAATGGCGAGAAGATGCGAGCAACGCCACGACCGAATATTTGCGCAATCAAGTGCGGCATCAGATCGTGCCCCAGCTCCTCGCGTCGCAACCGGATCTTGTTCAAGTTGTGAGCGAAACAGCTCGGCATCAACGCGAACTGTGGCGGACCCGCTACCGACAGATGGAGAATTGGATCCAGGACAACGTGCGGCTTGAGATGAAAGCGTTTCACGTGAAATCGGATAACTTGATGTGTCTAAATCCTGTCGAACGATACACCGTCGGGCGCCTGCTATCAATGCGCTACGGGGTAGAGGTGGGGACCGCGATCGACCGTCTGTTAACGAGTGCCCAAGGTTCTGGCCACTTCGACTTAGAGGGGCCATGGGGCCTGCGGAAACAAGACGGGTTCTTATCGTTACAGGCAACTGGTCAATCGCTCCTAGCCCCACACAAACAAGTGGTAACGACCTTCCCAGCACATGTAGTGTTCGGGACTTCGTTATTCTCACTAGACGTTGAGGATGATACGGACGGCATCCCGCTCGAGGCAATCGAGTTGCCGTTGATCATCCGCTCTGTTGAGGCTGGGGACGCGATGAAACTGTCCATCGGGACGAAAAAAGTCGCCCGCATCTTCATTGACGCGAAGATTCCGCGAGAAAAACGGCCTTTTGTCCCATTGGTAGTTGACGCAACGGGACGGATTATCGCTATAGTAGGGGTAAGAGTTTCCGATTTTCCGGATAAGTCGGGTGCGATGTGCCCACGATTAATGGTAAAATGATGATTGTGTCGGATAAGAAAGAGGAGGATTTTAAGATGTCATTAATGAACGATATGGAGAAAGTACTGATTTCAAGCGAAGAGATTCAAGGTAAAGTGAAAGAACTCGCTACAACACTTAGCGAAGAATATAAAGAAGAGTTTCCACTCCTCGTCTGCGTGTTAAAAGGTGCGATGCCATTCATGTCAGACCTCGTCAAAGAAATGGACATCCATTTAGAAATGGATTTCATGGACGTGTCGACGTACCATGGCGGAACGTCATCGACGGGTGAAGTTAAAATTGAGAAAGATTTAAATACATCTGTAGAAGGACGCGACATCTTGATTGTAGAAGATATCATTGATAGTGGACTCACGCTCGGCTATCTCGTCGACCTGCTCAAGTACCGCAAAGCCAAATCGGTTAAAATCGTGACGCTTCTCGATAAACCGACGGGCCGCAAGAACGGATTGTCGGCAGATTATAGCGGTTTCGTTATTCCGCACGAGTTTGTTGTCGGCTATGGTCTCGATTACGAAGAGAAATATCGTAACCTTCCGTACGTCGGTGTGCTCAAGCCGAGCATTTACGGGGGCTAACGTTTTTCTTTTGAAAATGCGTCGTGTTAAGATAAAAGAAATACCCAAAGTATACACATATACTGAATGGGCGAGAACATCGTTTCTCGGAATAGGAGGCAGAGAATGAATCGTGCAGTGAAAAACACCTTAGTTTTCGGTGTGATTTTCCTAGCCTTGATCTTGTTCCTTCAATATTTACAAAACCCGAATAGCCAGAGCGAGACGCTCACGTATTCGAAGTTCTTGGAATATGTGGAAGAAGGTCGGATTGAAACGGCAACCGTACAAGAAATTCCGGGAGCCATCTCAATTACAGGAGATCTAACAGGAGACGAAGATCAGCGTTTTGAAACGAATATCCCGGCCAACGAGGCCGAATACGCCGAAGTGCTCTCGTCACTTCGCGCGGATACCGACATCCAAATCGAAGAAGCAGAGTCGAGTGGTAGCTGGTTCAGCATCGTATTCGCGATCTTACCGTTCATCATCATCTTCATCTTATTCTTCTTCTTGCTCAACCAAGCCCAAGGTGGCGGTGGTGGTGGTCGTGTGATGAACTTCGGGAAATCGAAGGCGAAATTATACGATCAAGAGAAGCGTCGTGTGACGTTTGAAGACGTTGCCGGAGCAGATGAAGAGAAGCAAGAGCTCATCGAAGTCGTTGAATTCTTGAAAGACCCACGTAAGTTCTCGAAACTCGGGGCACGGATTCCGAAAGGTGTCTTGCTTGTCGGTCCTCCGGGAACAGGTAAAACATTGCTCGCTCGTGCAGCTGCAGGAGAAGCCGGTGTACCGTTCTTCTCAATCTCAGGTTCTGACTTCGTCGAAATGTTCGTCGGTGTCGGGGCGTCACGTGTACGTGACTTGTTCGAGAATGCGAAAAAGAACGCACCGTGTATCATCTTTATCGATGAAATCGATGCGGTCGGACGTCAACGTGGCGCTGGCCTCGGTGGTGGACATGACGAGCGTGAACAAACGCTTAACCAACTTCTTGTCGAGATGGATGGATTCAGTGACAACGAAGGGATCATCATGATTGCCGCGACGAACCGTCCGGATATTCTTGACCCGGCCCTTCTTCGCCCAGGTCGATTTGACCGTCAAATCACGGTTGATCGTCCGGATGTTAAAGGCCGTGAAGCAGTCCTCAAAGTTCACGCCCGCAACAAGCCACTTGATTCGACAGTCGACTTGAAGTCGATTGCGCAGCGGACACCTGGATTCTCAGGTGCTGACCTTGAAAACTTATTGAACGAAGCGGCGCTCGTCGCAGCCCGGTCTGACCGTTCAGCGGTATCAGTCGTGGATGTCGAGGAAGCGATTGACCGCGTCATCGCCGGTCCTTCTAAGAAGAGCCGTGTCATCTCGGAGAAAGAACGACAAATCGTCGCCTATCATGAAGCGGGTCATACGATTATCGGGATTGAACTTGAGAATGCAGATGAAGTGCATAAAGTGACGATCGTTCCTCGCGGTAACGCAGGCGGCTATGTCGTCATGCTTCCAAAAGAAGATCGCTACTTCATGACGAAACCTGAGCTTGAAGATAAAATCGTCGGTCTCCTCGGGGGCCGCGTGGCGGAAGACGTCATCTTCGGTGAAGTGTCAACAGGAGCAAGCAATGATTTCCAACGTGCGACTGGTATCGCCCGGAAGATGGTCATGGATTACGGGATGAGCGACAAGCTCGGGCCGCTCCAACTTGGGTCAAACCATGGTGGACAAGTCTTCCTTGGCCGTGACTTCCAAACGGAACAGAACTACTCGGATGCGATTGCACAAGACATCGACCTCGAGATTCGTGATATCATCAACCGTTGTTACGCGAAAGCGAAACAAATCTTGACGGATCGTAGAGACGATCTCGAACTCGTCGCGAAGACGTTGCTCGAAGTCGAGACGCTCGATTCGAAACAGATTCGTCACTTGATTAAGACGCGCGAATATCTTCCGCACGAACCGGAAGAGCCGTCTGAACCATCGAAAGATGATGCAAGCGACGAAGCGAAGAAGGATGAGGCGGCCGTCAAGCACGGACAAGTCATCGATCAGCCTGGAGTCGTTCAAGAAGCGAAGCCGGATGTTGTCCCTGAAGGCGATAAGCCGGAAGCGACACCGACGGAACGCCCGAACAACGAATCACGGTAAGTGTAAGAGACGAATGCCCTAAACAAGGCATTCGTCTTTTTTCGTGTTATAATTCGAGCGAACTGTAATTGACAACAAAGTGAGGAACGCTATCATGATTTTAGTGATTGATGTTGGGAATACAAATATTGTCCTTGGGATGTATGACGGCGAGACACTCGTCCATCATTGGCGCATCTCGACAGACCGCACGAAAACGACCGATGAATACGGCATGCTCGTGAAATCACTGTTCGATCATTCGAACGTCTCATTCGATCAGATTGACGGTGTGATTCTGTCTTCGGTCGTTCCGCCGGTCATCTTTCCGCTCGAGCAGATGTCGCAGCGCTACTTTAACGTCCGACCGATTGTCGTCGGTCCCGGCGTAAAAACCGGTCTCGACATTCATGTTGATAATCCGCGTGAAGTCGGAGCGGACCGCATCGTCAACGCGGTTGCTGGAATTGCCAAGTATGATGGACCGCTCATCATCGTCGATTTCGGAACGGCGACGACGTACTGCTATATTGATGAGAACCGCCGTTATCACGGAGGCATCATTTCACCGGGGATCATGATTTCGGTCGAGGCGCTCTATCAACGGGCGGCCAAGCTGCCGCGCATCGAGCTCGCGACACCGCCTACGGTCGTTGGGAAAAATACAATTCAAGCGATGCAGTCCGGGACGTATTACGGCTATGTCGCACAAGTCGATGGCATTGTCGGTCGTATGAAGCGTGAAGTCGGAGAAGCGACCGTGATTGCCACGGGCGGTCTCGCGCGTTTGATTAGCGAGCATGCAGAGACGATTGATGTCGTCGATTCATTTTTGACGCTCGATGGGCTTCGTCTCATCTATGAGCGCAACCAGAAATAAACTTAAAGGAGTTACTCGATATGATTCAACCAGAACAACAAGCATTACTTGACCAAATGAAAGCCGATTACCTCGTCCGTGCCCTCGGGTTCAACGGGGAAGTCCGCGCGTTTGCCGTCCGGACGACGAAAACAATCTTTGAAACGCAACTCCGTCACCAGACGACACCGGTCGCTTCAGCAGCGCTCGGTCGCACGATGACGATCGGGACGATGATCGGTGCGATGCAAAAAGGCGCCGCTCGCGTGACGCTCAAAGTCGAAGGCGATGGACCGATTGGGAAAATCATCGTCGATGCCGATACGGCGGGAGACGTGCGCGGTTACGTGTCACATCCTCGTGTCGAAGGCGGCACGTTTGTGAATGATCACGGTTTGACGAAGTTGAAAGTCGGTGAAGCCGTCGGACGCGGGACGATCTCGGTCATTAAAGACCTCGGTTTGAAAGACTTTGTCGGCGGCTCGTCTGAGATTCAAACGGGTGAGATTAGCGAAGACTTCACGTACTACTTTGCGACGTCAGAACAAGTACCGTCAGTCGTCGGTGCGGGTGTGCTCGTCCTTCCAGAAGATGAATCGATTCTTGCGGCCGGTGGCATTATCGTTCAATTGATGCCGGATGCGTCAGAAGAGACGATTCAAGCGCTTGAACAGGCGCTCAAGACGTTCCCGCCAGTGTCGGTCCTCATCGGTGAAGAGAAAACACCGGAAGAAATGCTCCATATGCTCCTTGGCGACAGCCTCGAAATGTTGGATCAAAAACCGGTTCAATTTAATTGCACATGTGGCCGCGACCGTATGGAAAGCGCGATTATCGGGCTCGGTGCCGAAGAGATTCGTCACATGATTGAAGAGGATGGCGGCGCTGAAGCGGTTTGTCACTTCTGCGGCGAGAAATACCACTTCTCGGCGGAACAATTAGAAACGATGAAACAACAAGCACGTTGACCGCTTTACTCCAAATTGCATATTTTGAATCTGATAGGGTATGATTACAATATCGGAATAGTCGGAATTATGGAGGAGGAAATGAAATGCGTATCGTAGATTCAGTAACAGACTTGATTGGAAAGACACCGATTGTGAAGTTGAATGGATTGACTGGCGCTGAAGATGCCACGGTTTACTTGAAATTGGAGTATATGAACCCGGGCTCTAGCGTAAAAGACCGGATTGCGCTCGCTATGATTGAAGCGGCTGAACGAGAAGGGGTCTTGAAACCAGGAGATACGATTATCGAACCGACCAGTGGGAACACGGGAATCGGTCTCGCCATGGTCAGTGCGGCCAAAGGCTATAAAGCGATTTTGGTCATGCCGGAAACGATGAGCATGGAACGTCGCAATTTGCTTCGTGGCTACGGTGCCGAACTCATTTTGACGCCGGGTCCTGAAGGGATGGGCGGAGCGATTCGCCGTGCGACGGAAGAGGCTGAACAAAACGGTTATTTCCTCCCGCAGCAGTTTAACAATGAAGCTAACCCGAACGTGCACGAGATGACGACAGGACCTGAAATCGTCGACGCGTTCGATGCGTCAGGCCTTCAAGTCGATGCGTTCATCGCCGGCGTCGGGACAGGTGGAACAATCACGGGAGCGGGTAAAGTGTTGAAAGCCCACTATCCGAACGTTCAAATCCTAGCGGTCGAACCGGTCGATTCACCGGTCTTGTCGGGTGGTAAACCAGGCCCGCATAAAATCCAAGGGATCGGGGCCGGGTTCATCCCGTCGATTCTAGATACGGAGATTTATGAAGGTGTCCTTCAAATCACGACCGATCAGGCGTTCGAATACGCACGTCTTGCGGCCAAAACGAACGGCGTGCTCGGAGGCATCTCATCTGGGGCGGCGATCGCAGCGGCTGTCGATACGGCGAAACGTCTCGGCAAAGGGAAAAACGTGCTGGCAATCATCCCGTCAAACGGAGAACGCTACCTCAGCACACCGCTCTATCAATTCGATGAAGAATCAGATAGCGTACGCTCGTAAACAAACGGCAGTTACCGGGAGACAACTTCTTTCGGTAACTGCCTTTTCTTGTGTACAATTAAAGGCATGAATCAGTGGAACGGGGGAATGTGGCGTGAGACAAACAGCGTTCAAAACCATGAGTATGACAAAAGAGAAGATGTACGACACATATATGACATTGACGGAAGGGAAGAAGCATTATGCGTGGTTAGAGAGCGGACGCGTCGGCCGCTATACAATGGCCGGGATTGAACCGTTCGCTACGCTTCACGTGAAAGATGGGGTCGGAACGTTCGAGACATCAGAGGCGACGGAAACACTTTACGGTGACCCGCTCGACATCGTCGAAACAATCCGGACCCGGTACGCCACCGAGCGGCCAGCTGGCGCTCCCCCGTTTTTTGGCGGGATGATCGGTTATGTGAGCTATGATGTAGCCCGTACCCTCGAACGTTTACCACGGCAAGCGGCAGACGATTTGGCAACACCGGACGTCTCGTTCTTGCTGTTCGATGAAGTAGCGGTCTTCGATGAAGAAGAATCACTTTTATATATGCTCGTTACGACGGACAATCAGTTAGAAGTGAAACTCGATCGCTTTGTCGCCCTCTGGCACACCGAGACGCACTATTCGTTCCCGCAGGTCGCGAGCGGAACGCTCGAACGTTCACGTTCATTGTCACAAGAGAATTTCGTGACGGCGGTGCAAAAGATTCAAGACTACATCGTCGAGGGCGATGTGTTCCAAGTGAACTTGAGCGTCCGGCAGTCGGAACCGCTACTCGCACACCCGCGTCACATCTACGACACGCTCCGGAAAGTGAACCCTTCACCGTATATGGGTTATTTCGTTGACGATTCGCTCACGATGGTGTCGGCTTCGCCGGAACTGTTGCTCGAGAAACATGGCGCCGCCATCTCGACCCGCCCGATTGCTGGGACGAGACCACGAGGACGAGATGAGGCGGAAGATCTGGAAATGGCTCGGACGCTGCTCGACAATGAGAAAGAGCGGGCCGAACACGTCATGCTCGTCGACCTTGAACGAAACGACTTGGGCAAAGTCGCGGCTTACGGGACAGTGCATGTCGATGAGCTGATGGTCATCGAGAAGTACTCGCACGTCCAACATATCGTCTCGAACGTGCGCGGTTTGATGCGGGACGGCGTATCGGGAGCCGAAGCACTCGGTGCGATGTTCCCGGGCGGCACCATCACCGGGGCACCGAAAATCCGGACGATGGAAATCATCGAGGAACTCGAACCGGTCCGACGCGGGATTTACACCGGCTCATACGGATGGCTTAGTTGGGATGATGACCTCGTGTTCAACATCACGATTCGGACGATGGTCGTGAAGGACGGAATCGCCCATGTTCAGGCTGGTGCCGGGATTGTGATTGATTCGGATCCTGAAGCGGAGTACGCCGAATCACTTTCCAAGGCGAAAGCGCTATGGACGGCGAAAGAAATGACGGAGGCGACGGTATGATTTTACTCATCGATAACTATGACTCGTTCACATACAATTTAGTTCAATACTTTGGGGAGCTCGGTGAACAACTCGTCGTCCGTCGTAACGATGACATCACGATCGAGGAAATTGAAGCGCTCGCCCCAAGTTATCTCGTCATTTCGCCTGGTCCGTGCACACCGAGTGAGGCGGGTATCAGCATCGATGCGATTCAGGCGTTTGCCGGTCGCATCCCGATTCTTGGCGTTTGTCTAGGACATCAAGCGATTGCTCAAGCGTTCGGCGGAAAAGTCGTCCATGCCGAGCGGCTCATGCATGGCAAGACGTCAGCGATTCAACATGACGGAAACACGCTGTTTAACGGCATCCCGCAACAGACAATCGTGACACGCTACCATTCGCTCGCGGTCGAACGAGATGCGTTACCGTCGTGCTTGAAAGTCACGGCCGAGACGAGCCTAGGAGAGATTATGGCACTCCGGCATGAAACGTTACCGATTGAAGGGGTCCAGTTTCATCCGGAAGCGATTTTGACAGAACACGGCAAAGACATGATTCGTAATTTCGTCGAGGTGTATCGTCATGTGGCTTTGGCATAACGGCGAACTGCGGGGCAGCTCTGAAGTAACGATTCCGGTGGAAGATCACGGATTTTTATATGGGATGGGCCTATTCGAGACGTTTCGAACGTTCAATGGCATCCCGTTCTTGTTTGATCTTCACTGGGAACGTCTCGAAAAGAGCTTAGTGGAACTATGGATTGATTTACCGTATACGAAACAAGAGATGGAGCAGGCGATTCAAGACGTCGTTCGTCAAAACGGGACCCCGAACCTGTATGTGCGCTTGAACGTGTCCGCGGGGGTGGCGCCACTTGGACTCTACGACGGACGCTACACTCGTCCGAACGTGACACTGCTCGTCAAGCCGTTACCGGAATCGTTCCAGCCCACGGAAAAACGGTTGGAAGCCATCCCGTTTCCGAGAAGTCGGCCCGAAGCTTCATTCCGCTTAAAATCCCATCATTATATGAACAATATATTAGGGAAGCGCATGCTCGTTGATCGGGAGGCGGAAGGGCTGTTCGCCGATGACTCAGGACATGTCGTAGAAGGGCTTGTCTCGAATATCTTCTGGGTCGAAGCTGACCAACTTTGGACGACGCCGCTCGCGACGGGACCTCTGGCTGGGGTCACGCGACGTTGGGTGATGGATACGTTTGATGTGAAGGAACGTGATGTGACGTTTGCGGAACTTACACAGGCAGACGAGATTTGGTTGACCAATTCGGTTCAACAGATTGCTCCGGTCACAGACTATGCCGGGAACAGCTATCCAGGAAAAGACGGGGCAAAATTTAAAGCATGTTGGTCTGTCTTGTCGCATGCGATTGAGAGGGAAGAAACGCGATGACAAAAATCATGGGAATTTTAAATGTGACACCGGATTCGTTTTCGGACGGAGGACGGTATACGGCGCTCGAACAGGCGGTCGCTCACGCCAAGCAACTCGTTCAAGACGGAGCGGACGCGATTGATATCGGCGGGGAATCGACACGGCCGGGAGCCCGGTTCGTCTCGGCGGAAGAAGAAATCGAGCGAGTCGTTCCTGTCATTCGTCAACTGAAGCAAGAGCTCGACGTGCTCATCTCGATCGATACGTACAAACCGGTGGTGGCAAAGGCAGCATTAGAAGCCGGGGCCGATATCATCAATGACGTCTGGGGCTCGAAGTGGGGCGATCAATCGATGGCACAAGTGGCACGGGCGTTTAACGTTCCCATCATCTTGATGCACAATCGCGACAATCGAAATTATGGCCATTTCATTGAGGAGGTCGTCGGTGACTTGTATGAATCGATTGAAATCGCTCAAGCGGCAGGTGTGCCGGATGAGATGATTTGGTTAGACCCGGGAATCGGCTTTGCGAAAGACTATGCGCAAAACATGGAGTTGATGAATCGACTCGACGTGATCACGAACCTCGGTTATCCGGTGTTACTCGGAACGTCGCGGAAATCATTTATCGGGCAAGCGCTTGATTTACCGACCGAAGAACGACTGGAAGGGACACTGGCGACGACGTGTCTAGGCATTATGAAAGGCTGTGCGTGGATTCGGGTCCATGACGTACGAGAGAATAAACGAGCGTCACTCATGATGGACGCGATGCTGGGAGGCGGACAAATTGGATAAGATGTTTGTGAATGGGATGCGTTTTTACGGCTATCACGGTGTGTTTGCAGAAGAGAATCGACTCGGTCAACGGTTTAACATCGATTTGATGTGTGAGTTGGATTTGGCGCCGGCTGGACAATCGGATGATTTATCAGACGGGGTCAGCTACGCCGGTCTCTATCAATTGACGGAAGACATCGTCACCGGGGAGCCAGTCAATCTACTTGAGGCGCTAGGCGAGCGCATTACGACGGCTGTTTTGGCCCACAGCGACAAGATTCAAAGCGTCACCGTCAAAGTGATCAAGCCGGACCCGCCCATCCCGGGTCATTATGACTCAGTCGCAATTGAGATGACACGGAGACGGAACGTATGATGTACGTAGCGCTGGGCTCGAACATTGGGGAGCGTGCCAACTATCTGGCAGAAGCGATTCAAGCGATGGCGGTAAACGGTCTTCAGGTGACGAAAGAGTCATCCGTATATGAGACGGCACCGGTCGGATACACAGATCAGCCATCCTTCTATAATATGGTCGTCGAAGTCGAGCCGTCGCTTTCTGCGGAAGCAGCCTTGCTTCAACTCCAACAGATTGAACGGGACCTAGGGAGAGAACGACTATTCAAGAATGGACCGCGTACAATCGACCTTGACATCTTGGTCTATAACAGCGAAGATATACAATCGAAGCAGTTAACTGTTCCGCATCCACGGATGCATGAACGCGCTTTTGTCCTTGCCCCGTTCGCGGAGATTGCTCCGGCGGTCGAGGTAAAGGGAATGACGGTGCGGGCGTTGCTAGAAGCCATTCCTGCGTCGGAACGACAAGATGTCGTCCGTCTCGGGCCGTTACAATCATTAGTCAGCTCGGTTTAACGTTAGCAAAGGAAGTGGAGAAGTGTCAGGGTTCAAAATTGGTAACATCGATATAAAGAACCGCGCCGTCCTTGCCCCGATGGCCGGAGTGACAAACCCTGCGTTTCGTTTGATCGCTAAAGAATTTGGCGCGGGACTCGTCTGTGCTGAAATGGTCAGCGATAAAGGGATTTTATTGGAGAACGCAAGAACGCTCCGGATGCTGTACGTCGATGAACGGGAAAAGCCACTCAGCCTTCAAATTTTCGGCGGTTCGAAAGATACACTCGTCAGAGCGGCCCAGTACGTAGATCAAAACACGAATGCGGACATCATCGATATCAATATGGGTTGCCCGGTCCCAAAAGTCACGAAGTGTGAGGCGGGTGCCAAATGGTTGCTTGACCCGGACAAAGTTTACGAGATGGTGAACGCCGTCTCGAATGCGGTGGATAAGCCGGTCACGGTCAAAATGCGCCTCGGTTGGGACGAAGACCATATTTATATTCTCGACAATGTTCGGGCGGCTCAATCCGGAGGAGCGGCGGCGATTGCGATTCATGGTCGTACGCGGTCTCAACAATATGAAGGAACCGCAAACTGGGATTGGATTGGCGAAGCCAAGAAGATTGCGACGGTTCCGATTATTGGTAACGGCGATATCTCGACACCTCAAGAAGCAAAACATGCGATTGATCACTATGGTGTCGATGCCGTCATGATCGGGCGGGCAGCGCTTGGTAACCCATGGATGCTGTATCAAACGGTGCAGTATTTGGAGACGGGTGAACTTCCGCCAGAACCAGCGGCGCGTGAAAAAATCGACATCTGTATGTTGCACCTCGATCGCTTGATTGCCATCAAAGGAGAAGTGACGGCCGTTCGCGAGATGCGTCAACATGCGGCGTGGTACTTGAAAGGGTTGAAAGGCAGCGGCCCGGTTCGGAAGCAAATCAACGAAACGGAATCGCGAGATGCTTTTGGCATCGTGTTGTATCATTTTGTGGAACAGCTCGAGCGACAAATGCAAGAAGTGTGAACTAGTGAAAAAAATTGATTTGTGGTAAGCTTGTTTGGCGAAAAAGTGAACCACACAAGCAAACGGTTTAGGCTGTGCTGTTGGCCGTGAGGCTGACAGTTTTTTATTAGGAACATCCCCAATACGTATAGAGGAGTGAATGGAGTAGTGAGTCACGAGTTGGAAATGAATGACCAAATGCAGGTTCGGTTTGAAAAAATGACCGAGATGCGTGAACAAGGGCTTGACCCGTTCGGACGTCGGTTCGAACGTTCTGCCCACGCCGGTGAATTACATGAACAATATGAGGCAATTGAAAAAGAAGCCTTGGCCGAACAAGACGTCGAAGTGACGCTTGCCGGACGAATCATGACGAAACGTGGAAAAGGGAAAGTCTTCTTTGCCCACATCCAAGACGTCACAGGACAAATCCAAATCTACGTGCGTAAAAATGACGTAGGTGACGAACCGTTCGATTTATTCAAATCATCTGACCTTGGTGACATCGTCGGGGTGAAAGGGAAGCTGTTCAAGACGAACGTCGGCGAATTGTCGATTCATGTTGAAGAGTTCGAACTCTTAACAAAAGCACTTCGTCCGCTTCCTGATAAATATCATGGCTTAAAAGATGTTGAGCAACGCTATCGTCAACGTTATTTGGATTTAATTACGAATAACGATTCGCGTCAAACGTTTATTCTGCGTAGCCGGATCATCTCGGAAATTCGGAATTTCTTGAACCATCGCGGTTACTTGGAAGTCGAAACGCCGATGTTGCATACAATCGCAGGTGGAGCGGCGGCCCGTCCGTTCTTGACGCACCATAATGCACTTGATATGGAATTATATATGCGGATCGCCATCGAGCTTCATTTGAAGCGCTTGATTGTCGGTGGTCTCGAGCGCGTGTATGAGATTGGCCGTGTCTTCCGTAATGAAGGGATCTCAACACGTCATAACCCAGAGTTCACGATGATTGAATTGTATGAAGCGTATGCGGACTATAATGACATCATGGATTTGACAGAAGAACTCGTAGCTCACGTAGCCCAAGAAGTTCTTGGCACGACGGACGTTCAATATGGAGAAGATACGATTCATTTGGCTGTCGGTTGGAAACGTGCGCACATGGTCGACTTGGTTAAAGAAGAAACAGGCGTCGATTTCTGGCAACAGATGTCTGATGAAGATGCACGTGCGCTTGCAAAAGAGCACGGTGTAGAGATTCAAGACCATATGACATTCGGTCACATCGTCAATGAATTCTTTGAGCAGAAAGTCGAAGAAACATTGTTACAACCGACGTTTGTCACCGGTCACCCTGTCGAAGTATCGCCATTGGCGAAAAAGAACGATACAGATCCACGCTTCACGGATCGATTTGAATTGTTCATCGTTCGTCGTGAACATGCTAACGCCTTCACGGAATTGAATGATCCGATTGATCAGCGTGAGCGTTTCGAAGCTCAACTTCTTGAGAAAGAAGCAGGGAATGACGAAGCCCATGAATTGGACAACGATTTCCTTGAGGCACTCGAGTACGGAATGCCGCCAACGGGCGGTCTTGGAATCGGAATCGATCGCCTCGTCATGTTGTTGACGAATGCACCATCGATTCGTGATGTTCTATTGTTCCCGACGATGAGACACCAACAGTAAAGAATCGTTTTAACCTCTCGCTCTTACGGGCGAGAGGTTTTTCTATGGAGAATGTTGCCGGTGTAAAGAGGCTAAAAACTTTTTCAGAAAAACTTTTGCAAAAAGACTTGCGTTCTATTTAGGGATGCGGTAAAGTAATAAACGTTGCCGCTGATGGCAGCGGAAAAGAATAAAAAAAGTGGTTGACAACTGTGTCGATGACTTGTATTATTTTAAGAGTCGCCAATGAGCGACAGACGAACTTTGAAAACTGAACGATGAGGCAAAAAAAGTTTTACAATTTTTGAATGAAGCGCAAGCTTCGTCATTTTTAAAGAGCTAT